>JALYJR010000016.1 GCA_030775165.1 bacterium
GCCATTGCCTACGATTGCGTTCCAATAACGATCCGTTTCTTCTTGGTCTTCCGTCGCGATCTGAAAGGAAAATGCCTCACTCTGTTTAAACGCCGGGCCGCCATTCAAACCGATACAGGGAATTCCACAGACTGTGAACTCCACCGTCAGCACATCGCCTTTCTTGCCATCTGGAAAATCCGCGGGCGCATGGTGAACGGCGCCTACTTTGCTATCGGGAAAAGTAGCGGCGTAAAAGCTCGCTGCGGCGTACGCATCCTTTTCGAACCAAAGACAAATTGTATTTTTAGGTATTCCGTTCATATGCAATTATTTTAACACACCACAGGATGGCTTACAAACCAGTGTCACTAGACCGGAGAAAATAGCCCGTAAGTTTGCTATAATAAGATTATGAATATGTTTAAACCAGTCAAGGCGAAGTCTGTGAGGGAATATTTCGATGCTCTTCCCAAAGAGCGCCGGACACCGATGAAGTTTTTGCATGCATTTATACAGAAAAATGTGCCCAAGCTCAAACCTACTTTTTTATACAATATGCCGGGATACGGAATCTTCAAATATAAAAACCACAAGAAAGAAATACTTGACTGGCCGATTATTGCTCTCGCTAGTCAGAAAAATTACATAAGTATTTATGTGTGCGCACTGGAAGATGGAAAATATATAGCCGAGAAATATAAAAGAGATTTGGGCAAAGTGAGTGTAGGCAAAAGTTGTATTCGTTTTAAAAAGATTGACGATTTAAATCTTAAGACTTTAGAGAAAGTTATAAAACTTGCTACAAAATCTCCGGGGCTTGTGGGAGTTAAAAAATAGTCGTTGAAATAATATGCACACCATCATCGCCTACATTGCCGCTCTCGTTTCCCTCATTGCGCTGGATATGCTGTGGATACTCGTGCTCGCGAAGAAATTTTACGCTGCACAAATGGGATTTTTATTCAGTAAGTCCATAAATTTTGCGCCAGTCGCGTTTTTCTATCCGCTCTACGCACTCGGCATACTTCTACTTGCAGTCTTGCCTGCATTTGGCGCGACCTCTTGGGTCGAGGCGCTTTGGCGGGGTGCGCTTTTAGGACTTGTCGTATACGGGGCGTACGATCTTACGAATCAGGCGACCATAGCCAACTGGCCGACATCGATGACTTTCGTGGATATGGCATGGGGCATTGTTGTCACGGCGCTTACTAGTCTGATTGCGTATTTCATGATCACCGCGTTCAAATAGTATGTGTATATAGGTCATACACCCTATCCTCCTCATTACGCTCAAAGTTTTTTATGGAGCAGGCGTAAAGCAAATAGGGTATAATAAAAAGATGAGAAGTTTAATATATAGTCTTTTGATATTAGCGTTAGCCGGGACTACGTTTTTTGTCATTGGAAGCAAAAAAGATGCCGTTCAGAATATTTCTGACGCCGAATATGTAACTTATAAAAGTTCTGAATATGGCCCGGAATTTACTTATCCCAAATCGTGGGGCCAAGTTGTCATCAAGGATGGCAATAAAGTCTGCCCCGAGGAAGATACTTATCGTACCGGCGATACACTCAATGTTTTTGATTGGGAATTTTCTTTTCCGGACACAAATCTGCCGGGGTCAGAGAGCTTTATTCGTACCGGTGTTCGAACTTACGAGCTTGACCCAAAGAATCTGAATGCTTGCGGGGATGAATTTCTGCTAAAGCTAGCGAACAAGAAGATCGTGCCGGAAGCCCTGTCTTCTTTCCGATTAAGTTCTACGACCATTAAAAGCGGTCTGTCCGGAACGTATAATCGACAAGCAAGCCGCCTAAACACGGAATCCAGGACGCAGTATACCTTTTTTGTAAGCGGAACTTCCGGAGTCATACACATCATCCAGGCCTACGCAAGCTTTATCCCGTATTTTGATTCCCCGGAGCTAAAAGAGATGGAACAAAAATACGGTGGAGACATGCTCAGGTACTTGTCCGCTGGCGAAACGGCGGAAAATATTCGTACGCATTTGGAAAAATTCAAAAAAATGGCGGAGAGCCTGAAGTTTTTCGCGGAATAATCGTCCAACCCAAGCTGTTTCCATCGTCGGCCCCTGTACAGCTGGCAGTTTTTCATAAAAACATAATTAGACCATACGCTTTTTGTAACGAGACAGAAAGATTTTCGGCTTTTTGAATAGGTCGCAATTATCAGACAACGGCAGTTTGGTTAAAACTGTAGATTATTAAAATATTAACAAACAAAGAATATGACAAATTACAATAACAACGGCGGTGCAGATGATAACAAAAAGGATGCGAGTGAAGAAGCAAAGCGAGATAATGCCGGACAAGGCGGCAAGGCGGGGCATGAAAGCGGCCAGCCTGACGCAGGGGACGCTAATCGGAAAGACAACAAGGACAATCAGTCTGGCGAGCGAAAAGCCGGTGACGTTGGCAAAGAATAAAAGTAGTCTGACAAAAAGCACCAATCCGGTGCTTTTTCGTCGTGGCGTACTTCGCTATTGATTTATAAGCATAAAAAACGTATCATTAAGATATGATTATACTCTTCATTGTCGGGTTATTGGTTGGGGCTGTTTCTGTCGTTTTTGTGCTGCAAAATGTCGCCATTGTCACTGTCACTTTCTTTTCTTATCAGCTCACGGGGTCGCTGGCTCTCATATTATCTTTGGCAATAGGAGCCGGAGCGCTTGTCGTGGTGCTTCTTTTGCTTCCGGAGTCCATCAGCAACTACTTTAAATACAAGCATCTCAAAAAAGAGAACGAAAAACTCACGGAAGAGCTGAGGAAACAAAAAGAGCTGACTGTTTTCAGTAAACAAGTGCCGCCAACACAGGAAGAAATTTCGAAAATCGAACACGGCGTTAGCGACAGCGGCGCTCTATAATTCTAAAGCTGTGAGAAAACTTTGGAGCTCTTCGCCTTCTATGGGGCGGTAGTCTCCGGGAGCTAGCTTGCCGAGATTGATGTTCATGACTCGTATTCGTTTCAAGTCCTCGACTTCCTGAAAAAGCGCGGAGCACATCCTGCGTATTTGATGTTTCTTGCCCTCGGTCAGTATGACGCGGAAAGAGCGGTTGCTCAATACCGCCACTTTGCATTTCTTGGTAACTTCATTTTCGATGCGCACGCCTGCCTCCATTTTTTCTTTGAAGTTTTTACGGAGAGCGTTTTTAGTTTTTACCACATATTCTTTTTCGTGTTCGTATTTTGGGCCGAGCAGGCGTTCGGTAACCCGTCCGTCACTGGACAGGAGTATTAGCCCGTTTGAATCTTTATCTAGGCGCCCGAGAGGGAATACCCCCTTCACGGGGAAAATGTCTTCGATATCCGAGTCCTCGCCTTGAGCGGAATGGGTCACTATGCCTCGTGGTTTATTGTACGCGAAGTACAGAAGCTTCTTGCGCGGCCCCCGAAACCTGACTTCCACCTTGTCCGTTTCGGTCACTTTGCTTCCAAGCTCCGCCACGGTGCCGTTTATAAACACTAGTCCTTTTTCTATGATTTCGTCCGCGCCCCGCCGAGTGGAGTGTTTTTGTAGTGCCAGATATCTGTTGATACGCATGGGAAACAAGGGCTTGTCGCTCGCCGGTTTGGGTTCGGCCTTTTTCGGTTTTTTGATGTATTTCACTCAGGGATTATAGCATTAGTCGAGGCTGATTTGGTATAATATCAGCATGGAAGCACCAAGTTCGCCAGATCGGAATCAACCCAGAATTATAGGTGTTGATGATGAAAGAATATTTTTATCTATAGAAACAGGGCAGAAAACTCTGGAGCTGAGAGTGGGGTTCAATAGTTTTTCCCGTATTAAACCTGGAGATATATTGGAATTTAGAACTCGTAGTAAAAAAATTGGAATCAAGGCCAAGGTTAAGGAGACGAGAAAGTATAAAACGCTTGAAGAAGTCACAGCGACTGAAGATGTAGAAAAAATTGCTCCGAGCATGTCCAGAGAAGAACTTAATAAAATTTCCGCAAGAACATTTAAGGAACAAGACGTGAAAAAATATGGTCTGATAGTAATCGATTTTGAGAAAATAGAAGAATACGATGAAAAGAAACTAGAAGAAGAAATGGCGGCTTCTTATGCTAGATCGGAGAAATATTACGAGGAGCAATTAGCGAGAAGTGATTTAGAACCCGGACAGGCACAGCATCTGCTCGAGCAAGCAGCTCAACTGGCGTCACTGGAAAATAACTCAGTGGCTGCTTTTATTTCTTTTACAAACAATTTTTTCTCTAAATTCCCAGGTGGAAGACAATGGGGCGATGCGGCGTATTCCAAACAAGAGCGGAAAGGAAAACCAAAAGGCCGTGAAATGGAACAATGGGAAATGGATGAACTAAGAATTCATGATGATCTAATGGAACTTTTAAAAGAACTTTTGGCTCGCCCCGAATTTGTAGCCCAAATATCTAATATAAGAAAAATGCGCGACATTGACCCCGGAGCTTGTGATCTTATGAAGAAAGTTTACATAGGGATGCGTAACAAAGGCCATGCCCACAGTAGCCTTTATAGCTAATTTATCGGCTGTGGACTATTTGCGGCCAGAGATATCCAAGTAATAAAATTTTTTTAATTTCGTCTATAATATGTAGAGTCGACCTATTAAAAAAACCAGAAAATTTATAAATAAATTTATGAACAAAATGAATCCCGTAGTCCACTTTGAAATGCCGGCGGAAGATATGGGCCGCATGAGGAAGTTTTATGAGACAGTTTTCAATTGGCAGACCAAGCAGCTCGGCCCGGAGATGGGCGAATATGTGCTTGTCGAAACCACGGAAACGGATGAGAACCGCATGATCAAGTCGCCGGGCGCAATCAACGGCGGATTTTATAAGAAGATGGAAGATCCGGCAAGCAATCATCTTTCGGTAGTCATCGCGGTGGAGGATATCAACGAAGCAATCAAAAAAGTAAAAGACGCGGGTGGCAAAGTGCTTGGCGGACAAAAGGGAGATGGCGAGCCCGACGAGATTCCGGGTGTAGGCCTCTTTTCATCCATTATAGACACCGAAGGCAACAGGGTGGGTATGTTGCAGCCCAAAGGCATGTAGTTTTGTTGGGCGTAAATATCTGCTATACTGCCCCTAATGAAAAAAATTATTGCCCGCCACGCAAAGAATGCGGTTAGAAGCACCGGCTTTTGGTTTTCGGTGAGTCTCATTTTTTTATTTGGAGTATTTTTTTCGATGTACCCCGGTATTTTTGACAGTGCGGTAATGTACAGCAAGGACGGAGCTGTGA
>JALYJR010000017.1 GCA_030775165.1 bacterium
GGTCAGTACCAGAGAGGTTAGTTGGTGAGCCACCAGCGCCAGTTGCAGTAAGAGTCCAGTCAGTATCAACTGCCGTACCGCCACCCGTGTTGTCCACGGTTTTGTTAAGAATCAAAGATGGCGCACACGACGGAACGGTAACGGTGGTATCGCTTAGGGTAACCGCGCCAGCAGTATTATCATCAGCATCAGCTAACAGTCTTCCTACAACAGTTGAGCCGCCGGCATCTGTGATGGAAGCTCGGGCCATGATAGTTCCCACAAAGGTAGTGGTTGTATCTAGAGTCGCCGAGGTGCCGACTTGCCAAAAGACATTACAAGCCTGTGCACCGTTGGTGAGAAGAACTGAATTACCAGCTCCTGTGGTATCGAGGGTGGTATCTGCCTTGAAGATGAAAACTGCGTCCGGATCACCACCGCCATCGAGCGTTAGTGTCGTTCCACCTGTTATCGCAAACGTACCCGCAGCAGAGTGATATACCCCAGGAGATTTGGTCGTCCCACCAAGTTCTGTGGGTACATCGGGAAGTGCTATTTGCGCAGCAGCGAAGGTGTAGGCCGCGACCAAATCATCTTTGGCTGGTTGAAGTGTAGCGACGCCACCGAGATCAGTTATCAGACATCCACCACCACCCGCATATCCCGCATTATTGTCGTATAGCGTCCCTGTTATTTGAGCACATGTCAGTCCAGTAATAGACGCGCCCCCAGTTGGGTGCAAACCAACATCCCCGATGATATCAATGCCGGCGTCAACGGCGGAGTCAGTAATAGCTGAGCCAGCCAAAACCGCGAAATTATCCGCTGTGCCAAGGTCCACCGTCCCTGGCGCAAGCGTTGCTCTGACTAATCCAGCCAGACCAATAGTAAAAACAAGCGCCAATACAATTATTGAAACCCTATTGAACTTTTTCATGTATTTTTTATTCATTAATAATTAGTTAATAAGATGAGAAATAATCAAAATAAATGTGACGAGCATTAGCTAAGATTAGCTTTATTATACCACTTTAATCTAAAATTAATCTAAACCATCAAAGTGGATAACTTTTCTAAATGACTTTTACTACATATTTTGCTATATTCCATCTATGTCTTTATCTATAGGCATAGTGGGGCTGCCGAACGTGGGGAAATCCACGCTTTTTAACGCGCTTACTAAAAAGAGCGTTCCGGCGGAAAACTATCCTTTCTGCACTATTGATCCGTCGGTCGGCATTGTGCCCGTACCGGATGAACGGGTAGGCAAGTTGTCAGAACTAGCGCATTCCAAGAAAACTATCCCTGCGGTCATAGAATTTGTGGACATAGCGGGGCTTGTAGCGGGCGCGTCCAAAGGCGAGGGTTTGGGTAATAAATTTTTGTCCAACATCCGCGAAGTAGACGCTATCGCGCACATCGTGCGGGTTTTTGAAGACCCTAGCGTGATACACGTGGCGCAAAAAATAGACCCCTTGAACGATATCGCAGTGATTAATCTAGAACTTGTACTGTCCGATATGGAGATAGTCGGGAAACGACTCGCAAATCTTACGAGAGATGCCAAACGTGGCGACAAGGAAGCTATCGCCGAGGAAGTGGTGCTCAAAAAACTGGCGCCGGTTTTGGAAGCGGGCAGGATGGCTAGCGAGGCCGGACTTTCTAAAGAAGAAAAGTTAAAAATAAAATCTTTGAATCTACTGACTCTAAAACCGATGCTTTTCGTCCTCAACACTTCGGAGGCGAATAACAACGTGGAGGTTGATGTGCCGGGAGCTTCGGTAAAAATCGACTCTGTTTTCGAAAAAGGGTTTGATGACCTCATAAAGGCAAGCTACAAACTTCTCGGGCTCGAAACATTTTTGACCACGGGCGAGGACGAGACCCGCGCTTGGACCATTAAAATCGGTTCGACCGCGCCGGAAGCGGGGCAGGCTATTCACACCGACTTTAAAGACAAATTCATTCGCGCCGAGGTCATCGCTTACGGCAAACTCATCGAGGCCGGTTCCAGAGCCGTAGCTCGCGAGAAGGGTTTTCTGCGCACCGAAGGCAAGGAATATATCGTGCAAGACGGAGACGTAATAGAGTTTCTAATATGATTTATGGAAATTAAACTATTTTATTCCAAAGACTGGGCGGACTACGAACTTTTGGATACGGGAGAAGGGGAGAAGCTGGAGCGGTTTGGTCCGCATATTTTTATCCGTCCATTGGAAGACGCGGTCTGGCCCAAGAGCTTGCCTTTTTTGGAATGGCAAAAAGCGGACGGAAAATTTTGGAGCTCCAGAGAGGGTGGGAAGAAAGGTTGGAAGATGGAAAGGGAAATTGAACCTAAATGGTCAATGGAATATCACGGAGTAAAATTTTTGGCATCGCCCACGCCATTTCGCCACCTCGGGTTTTTTCCGGAACAGGCGAGCCACTGGGATTTTATAGAGCGTGCACTCAAAGCGGAAGAAAAAAATAGAAAAGAGCCTATAAAATTTTTAAACTTATTCGGCTATACGGGTGTAGCTAGCTTGTTTGCCCTGCGCACCGGAGCGGAAGTCACGCACGTGGACGCTTCCAAGCAAAGTTTGAATTGGGCAAAGGAAAACCAAGCGCTTTCCAATATGGAGAATTTGCCTATGCGCATTATCGAAGACGACGTAATCAAATTTCTGGAACGTGAGGAGAAACGGGGTCATAAATACGATGCCGTCATCATGGACCCGCCAAAATTTGGACGGGGTCCCAAGGGTGAAGTATGGAAAATAGAAGAAATGCTGCCGCAACTGCTTCTGCAGGTCGGAAAAATTTTAAGCGAAAAACCCATTTTTGTAATCTTGACTTCTTACGCCACGGACACATCTCCGCTCACTTTGGGCTATGCCCTGTCTGACGCAATGAAAAATTTTAAAGGTAAGGTAGAGCAAGGAGAACTTGGTGTTTTGGAAAAATCGAACGGAAGAATTATTCCGCTTGCAAACACAGCTGTCTGGCGAGCTACATAGTATCCTGGTTGGTTTCCGTGCTGTCGTCCTCTATTATTTCTTCGGTAATGTCTTCGACGTCTTCCTGAATCTCGTCGACATCTTTTTGTATTTCATCCACGTCTTCCTGTATTTCTTCAATGTCCTCGGAGACTTCCTCAAGCTCGGCCGAGTGCTGGTTCACGGTCATTTGTATAAAAATGGAAAGGTAGATAGCCTCGAGCGACACGACTGTGGTGAGAATTAAAAGCACATCCGAAGAGGAAATGCCGAAAAGCCGGAGCCCTAGCATGCCGGCGAAGAAAATAGTGTGAATAACTATTGACTGAGGTGAACCTATCCAGCGAGTTATTTTCTTTGAAAAATTCTCAAATTTTTTCCTCATGGTTCTTTAATATCACCATGACCCTGAATAATTGAATGGGTCATATTATGTATGCCGGCCGGCGCTAGGTTTATTAACAGTGCCGGTTCTTGCCAAGCTTGATAAATGATACAATAGGGATTATGGAAACACAAGCAAAAACAACTGCAAAGGATTTCTTTATCAACCTAGGTGCGGTAGTGGCTCTGTACACGACTGTGGCGAGTTTGGTCAATCTTTTATTCCGAGTAATAAACACCGCCTATCCCAAGATAAACGAAAGTTACATGGGCTATATGTGGAACAGCGGCTCTATCAGCTGGCCCGTATCGGTGATAATGGTATTTTTCCCGATATTCATACTTCTGATGTGGCTTTTGGAACAGGACTACAAGCAGTTTCCGGACAAGCAGTATGCGGCGATGCACAAATGGTTTGCTTTCATTAGTTTGTTTGTGTTCGGGGCGGTTATCGCCGGAGACCTAATAACCGTGCTTTATTATTTTATCGATGGACGGGAATTGACCACCGGGTTTTTCTTGAAAGTTCTGGTCCTGCTTATTATCGCAGGAGGCATATTCAGCTATTACCTTTATGACGTGACAGGGCGCCTTACTGCCAATCTCCGCAAGATATATAGAGTAGTAGCTCTGGTCATAGTGCTTGGATCCATAGTCTGGGGGTTCAATATTCTCGGTTCGCCTCGCACGCAGCAGCTCCTGAAATATGACCAGCAGAAAGTGGATGAGCTGTCGGAACTCAACAGGCAGGTACAGTATTTTTATGAGGAGAAGGGCTATCTGCCCCAGGCCGTCTCAGAATTGTCGGAGGGGAGTTACAAGGGTCAGGAATGGGTGGACTCTCAGACCAATAGGCCTTACGAGTATGTAAAAACGAACGACTTAACATACCTACTGTGTGCCGAGTTCAACAAAGAGTCCGACAAGGAGAGCGCGCAAAGCTACTACGATTACTATGGTGGTTATGAAGACACGAACTGGACCCATCCCGCAGGCAGATATTGCTTTACCGAGACCATAGACAAGAACCTCTACCAACAGTATGACGTCAACCAGCCTATGATGGTGCCGCCGGTTTATTAATTCGCGTTTTGCAAATACGAATATTTTAGGTATTATCTAACATATGAAGGAATATGAGCATTTGAAGCTGGAAAAAAAGTGGCAGGCGTACTGGGAAAAAAATAAGATTTTCCAGGCGCAGGAAAAATCCAAAAAGCCCAAATTTTACGGCTTGATAGAATTTCCGTATCCGTCCGGCTCCGGCCTCCATGTGGGGCATATTCGTAGCAACACGGCTATGGATATAATCTCCCGCAAGCGCCGCATGGAAGGGCACAATGTCCTCTATCCCATCGGCTGGGATGCGTTTGGTCTGCCCACGGAAAACTACGCCATCAAGACCGGAATTCATCCCATAAAAGTTACCAAAGACAATACGGACACTTTCCGCCGCCAGCTCAAAGCGTTGGGTTTTTCCTTCGATTGGTCGCGGGAAGTAAATACAACTGACCCGAAATATTACAAATGGACGCAGTGGATTTTTTTGCAATTTTGGAAACAGGGCCTCGCGTATAAAACCAAGACGGAAATAAACTGGTGCCCTTCCTGCAAGATAGGGCTTGCGAACGAGGAAGTAGTCGGCGGCATGTGTGACCGTTGCGGGGGTCCTACCGAAAAGCGCGAAAAAGAGCAGTGGATGCTCGCCATCACCAAATACGCCGAGCGGCTCGACCGCGATCTAGACCTGGTGAATTACTTGCCGAAAATAAAAATCCAACAAAGAAACTGGATAGGAAAGTCGGAAGGCGCGGAAATAGATTTCAAGATAAAAACAACTAGGCAAGACCTAGTCGAAAAAATAAAAGTTTTTACTACTCGTCCGGATACTATTTTCGGCGCGACTTACCTAGTGCTTTCGCCTGAGCACTCTATCGTTGAAAAAATTACAACTATAGATCAAAAAAATAACGTAACTACTTACGTAATTAAATCGAAAGCTAAGCCTGAGTTTGAAAGAACGAGTGCAGAAAAAGAAAAGACAGGGGTATTCACGGGAGCTTACGCGGTAAATCCGGCAACAAAAGAGGAGATTCCGATATGGATAGCGGATTATGTGCTGGCTCACTATGGTACTGGAGCTATTATGGCTGTTCCCGCGCACGATGAGCGCGATAACGAGTTTGCAGAGAAATATAAATTGCCGATAAAACAAGTTGTACTCCCTCCGGTAATAATACCGGGTGACCTCATAGGCCCATACGGAGTACCAAAAGAAGATACTCGGCTGGTCGGATGTTGGACCGGAGAAGGTAAACTTACCAACTCCGAACAGTTTAACGGTATGGATTCTGAAAAAGCGAAAAAGGAAATTACGGCATTTGTCGGAGGCAAAATTGTTACAAAATTTAAGCTTCGCGACTGGGTATTTTCTAGGCAGAGGTATTGGGGGGAACCCATACCGCTTATAAATTGTGGTAAATGTGGTTTCGTACCGGTGCCAGAGCGTGATTTGCCCATTTTACTTCCCAGAGTGGCAAAATATAAGCCCACGGATGATGGTGAGAGTCCGCTTGCGGGAATTAAATCCTGGGTCAATATAAAGTGCCCTAAATGTAGAGGCAAGGCCAAGAGGGAAACCGACACTATGCCAAACTGGGCGGGGAGCTCATGGTATTTCCTGCGGTATGTGGACCCGAAGAATTCAAAAGCGTTCGCGGGTGCCAAGAGTTTAAAATATTGGCTAGGGTCTTTAGGGGTGGACTGGTACAACGGCGGAATGGAGCACACCACGCTCCACCTGCTGTACTCGCGCTTCTGGCATAAATTTTTGTACGACCTGAAGCTGGTTCCGACCAGCGAACCGTACATAAAACGCACATCTCACGGTATGATTTTGGGGGAGGGCGGGGTCAAAATGTCAAAATCTTTGGGCAATGTGGTAAATCCGGACCAGTTGGTAAAAACATACGGCGCGGACACGCTACGTTTGTACGAGATGTTCATGGGTCCCTTTGACCAGTCCGTGGCTTGGAGCGGGGACAGCCTGATAGGCCCCAGGAGATTTCTCGAAAAAGTATGGCGGATTAGAGACGGGCTTTCCACCCGTTCGCACGATTCTGTTTCCCGCCTTTTACACAAGACGATAAAAAAAGTATCGGAAGACATAGAGGGTATGCATTTCAATACGGCGATTTCCACGCTTATGATATTTGCGACTGAAATGCAGAACACCGGGTCTGTGTCCAAAAAAGATTTTCAAATTTTCCTTCAGATACTCTCGCCGTTCGCTCCGCATATATCTGAAGAGCTGTGGAGTGTGTTGGGAGAAAAAAAGTCCATAAGTCTTTCAAGATGGCCAAAGTGGGATGAAAAATGGATTGCAGACGAAGAAATGAAGATAGCTGTGCAAGTAAATGGCAGGGTACGCGCGGAAATGATTATACGAGCGGAAGATTCGCAGGAAAAAATTAAAGAACAGGCTCTCGGACATGAGACGGTGGCCAAACACATTTCAGGGCAGAGTATAAAAAAAGTCATTTATGTCCCCGGCAGACTTATCAACATTGTGGTCTAGGGTTTATTTATTGTGCGCTTTTGTAAGTAGTAGTATAATGTACCAATGAGTTCAAATATATTTGATCGGCTCTCCTTTTTATCATTATTGTTTATCATTACTCTTCTGCCAATTTTCTGCTTGCCCTTTACGAGCATTCCGATAGAAATTTCCAAGGGGCTTGTTTTGGTTTTGGGGCTTGCCGCTGGCGCGGTACTTTGGGCTATCGGCAGGTTCATGGAGGGCTCAATCATCATACCGAAATCCTACCTTCTTTTGTCCGGCCTTGCTGTGGTTGTCGTATCGCTGGTTTCGGCGCTCTTGTCATCCGGACCGAATATTTCTTTATTTGGCGTCATGTTTGACGCGGGCAGTTTCTGGTTTATGTTTGCGGGTTTTATGCTGATGTTTCTTTTGGCGCTTAATATCCGTTCCGAAAAGCAGGCACACATGCTTCTTTGGGGTATGGTCTTTTCGTCAGTACTTCTACTTGTTTTTCAAGCGCTCCATTTGTTTATGCCACAAGTGCTTTCCCTGGGCATTCTTTCTGGGAAAATGGGTAATCTTTTCGGTTCATGGAACGGCCTGGGCCTATTCGCCGGCTTTTCCGCATTGATGTATCTGCTTTTGGTAGAATTTTTCCCGACATCAGGTAACGCCAAGGTTTTACTCCGGCTATTTATTTTGTTGGCTCTATTTATCACAGCCGCTGTGAATTTTTCTCTGGCTTGGATACTGCTAGGGGCTTTGAGCCTTATAATTTTTGTCTACAAAGCTTCGGTTTCGTTTCATAAAAAAGACGAAGATAGCGGCGGCAGGATTTTTCCGACGACTTCTTTTGCCGTGGTTATTATCTCGCTCCTGTTCCTGACTTCCGGACCGCTTGTTGGCAGCTTCATTCCAAATCTTTTGGATATATCTAATACGGAGGTCGGTCCTTCTCTGCCCGCCACTTTTTCCATAACGAAAAGCGTTGTTGCTGAGAAGCCGCTCTTAGGTATCGGGCCCAACCGGTTTAGCGAAGCATGGGCTCAATACAAGCCCCAGAGTATCAACAATACGCCTTTTTGGGATGTGGAATTTGCGTCCGGTAGCGGATTTATACCGACCCTCACGGCTACTACGGGCGCCTTGGGCATACTGTCTTGGGCGGTTTTTCTGGTTCTGTTTTTGGCGGCAGGTTGGCAATCGGTTTTTTCAAGCTTAAAGAGAGGCGTCAACTGGCAGATAATGGCCGTATTCGTGCTGGCCCTTTATCTTATGGTCTCGCTTTTCTTTTATTCCGGCGGCACCGTGCTCGCGCTTCTGTTCATGGCATTTACCGGCATATTTATCGGATTATCCGCCGCCAGCCAAGACCGAGAGATAACCCTCACGTTCTTAAATGATCATCGTAAAAGTTTTGTTTCCATTCTCTTGCTTATCGTATTGGCGATATTTTCGATAGCGGTGGCGTTTCGATACGTGGAACGTTTTACTTCCGTGTCTCACTTGCGAAGTGCCCTAGGTGCGGACGATGTTTCCAAGGCGGAGACCGATATCGGCAAAGCCATAAACTTAAATTATAACGACCTATATCTGCGTGCCTATTCGCAAGTTTATTTACTAAAACTCAATTCGCTTGTTACCGCTACCACGGCTCTTTCCGAGGAAGAAAAAGCGGAACTCCAGAGAGTTTTTGATCAGGCGGTTCGAAGTGCCCAGCTTGCGGTGGAATATAATCCTTCCAATTACCAAAATTTCCGTTTACTTGCATTGGTATACGAAACTGCAGGCGCCCTGAATGTGAAAGATGCTTATGCGCAAGCAGTGGTCGCTTACGAGAGTGCCGCTCGCTTAAACCCCTTGAACCCCGCTCTCCAGATAGGTATGGCGCGAGCCAGTGCCGGACAAAATAAGCTCGGAGATGCCTTGACCTATGCGGAGGCGGCCTTAGCTCTTGCTCCGGCAGACCAGAGCATCATAGATTATATAAACTCTATAAAGAATAAAATGTCAGCCTCACCGGCGGCTTCGGTGCCTGAAACGGAAACGGCCAACTAACCTAGGAATGGAGAAGATACTGAGAATTTTTACCAAGGAATCCGGAAATGTAAACCAGGCCGCGCTCCTTTTGGGGTCGTTTACGCTTCTTTCTCAGATTCTGGCTCTTTTTCGCGACCGCGCGCTGGCCCATTTCATCGGCCCTTCGGCAACTCTCGATGCCTACTACGCGGCTTTTAGATTGCCCGATCTTATCTTCGTAGGCATCGCTTCACTCGCCTCTATCACCGTTTTGATTCCTTTTTTAGTGGCCAAGATGAGTGGAGACAAGGTCACGCCGGAAGCCAGGAAATTCTTAAACGACGTTTTCACGGTTTTCATCTGCATGATGGTACTGGTTTCGTTTTTTGCATATCTCCTTATGCCGCACCTGGTGTTCTTTATTGCTCCCGGATTCGAGCCGGAGATGCAGATGAAGGTTGTCGCGCTTTCGCGCATAATGCTCCTGTCGCCGATACTCCTCGGACTCTCGAATCTTCTGGGTACAGTGACCCAGCTTTTTCGGAAATTTTTCATTTACTCTTTAAGTCCGGTTTTTTACAACATAGGCATTATTTTCGGCGCGCTGTTCTTTTATCCCGTATGGGGAATCTACGGTATGGGTGTGGGAGTTGCCTTGGGCGCCCTTTTGCATTTTTTAGTTCAACTATTTGCAGCCGGTACCAGCGGATTTATTCCCAAATTTTCCTTGTCCGTCAATTTTGACGACATTAAAAAAACGGCACTCGTATCTCTACCCAGGACCATGGGGCTCGCTTTCAATAATATAGCGCTTATCGTCATTATAGCTTTGGCGTCTTTTCTACAAGATGGCTCTATCTCTATATTTAATTTTTCGTACAATCTGCAATCGGTGCCTCTCAATATTATAGGCATCTCTTATGCTGTCGCGGCTTTTCCGACTCTTGCCAAGTCTTTCGGGGCGGGCAAGCGGGATGAATTCAAACAACACTTGAAGGACGCGTCGCGGGCAATTGTCTTTTGGTCTTTACCCGTTATTTTCTTGTTCATAGTACTTCGCGCGCAGATTGTCCGGGTGATTTTAGGCTCGGGCTCTTTTTCTTGGGACAATACCCGTCTGGTTGCGGCCTGCTTAGCAGTGTTTGCGGTATCTGTTCTGGCTCAGGGCATGATAACTCTTTTATCCAGAGCGTATTACGCCACCGGCAACACCCGCCGTCCGCTCATCATGAACTTTTCATGTTCCGTGCTCATCATCATTTTGTCCTATGTCCTTATCCATCTTTTCCAAAATGTTCCGATGTTCCGATACTTCATAGAGTCTCTGCTTAAGGTTAGCGATATACCGGGCACGGAAGTGCTCATGCTGCCGTTGGCTTACTCCTTGGGCACCATATTGAACTTCATACTTCAGGCGGTATCCGTCAAGAAAGAATTTATGCCCACGGAGCCTTTCGTGAGCAAAACCTTTTTCCAGAGTTTGGGCGCTTCGTTTTTTCTGGGCCTCGTGACGTACTTGAGCCTAAACGCTCTTTCGCCCGTTTTCGGCACAACGACCTTCTGGGGCGTTTTATTGCAGGGGTTAATTTCCGGCATTTTGGGTATTTTGGCAGGCGGCGCGATACTCTACTTGCTCGGTAGCGAGGAATTGAAAGCTCTCATGGAGACCCTGACCTCCAAATTTTGGAAGGCCAAAGTCATTGCGCCTTCCACCGAGGAACTTTAAACCGGTTTATCATTAAGGGTTTTTCTGCTAGAATCAAAGAATGGCAGATAAAAAGGCGGGAACCCTGACACGCATAGCTTCTTTTCTTAAAGATCGTAAAAAAACGATTTTGCTTTTACTTGCGCTGGTTATCTCGTATCAGGCCGCGAGCATTGCCGTGCCCTTCATATCGAAAAACATCATCGACACGCTGACCACATTTATAAAGAACGGGGGAGCGCTGCCTCTGCCGACTCTTGTGTACAGCGCGCTGGGCATTTTGGCCGTTACACTTATCAGTAACACTCTCCATTCCAGATACAATTACCACCTTTTTAAAATTGCCACCGAAACGGAAGATAAGATAAAAAATCAAGCATTTGAGAGGTATATGCAATTGCATGCCTTGTTCCACCACGGGGCGTCAAGCGGTCAGATTATCGGGCGCATCGACCGCGGAGCGACTTCTCTGTTCACGATTTTATATGACATTATCGGGCAAAATTTTACTCCGCCCATTATAATTTTTCTGGGCGCATTTGCGGCGCTTCTGTATTCAAACGTCTGGATTGCGCTCGCTATACTTATACCGTTTCCGATATATATACTCGCAACCCGCAGTATCGCCAATAAAATATATTTAATTGAGCAGGACGCCAACGATGCTTTTGAAGACGTCTCCAAGGAAATGTACGATGTTGCGGGCAACATTCTTACTGTAAAAAAGTTTTCACAAGAAGAAACGGAAACCAGAAGCAATTACAGCATGCTGGGCGAGGCGCGAGCGGTTCAGTATGAAGCCGAGCGTTTGTGGGAGAGGGTTGAAAACATCCAGTCGGTGATATCCACAACCGGCAGAGTCGCGGTCTTGGGTCTTTCCGCGTGGTTTGTGTTGCAGGGTACGGCGACCATCGGACAGTTCGTACTTTACATTACACTCCAAAATATGGCTTATCAGCCTCTGTCAAATATCGGCTCGTTATTTACCCGCCTGCGCAGGAACATGACCCGTGTTGACCGCTTGTTTGCGGTATTGGATGAACCTCCGCATGTGACGGACCTCATCAATGCCACTACCTTGCCGTCTTTTAAAGAAAACATTGAATTTAAAAATGTGTTTTTTTCTTATCATCATGATGAACAATACGCGTTAAAAGATATCAATGTGGTCATACCTTACGGCACGACTTGTGCTTTGGTGGGTAGATCCGGAAGCGGTAAAACGACTTTTATAAACCTCTTGCTTCGTTCCTATGACCCGAGCAAGGGCAAGATATTGGTTGACGATATAGATATAAGGACCGTAACTCAAGGGAGTCTCCGCGGGCAGATTGCCGTGGTGCCGCAGGAAGTCGATTTGTTTTCGCGAACTGTCAGCCAAAATATAGCATATGGGCAAGTACATACTTCCAAGAAAAAGATAGAGAGCGCGGCTAAAACCGCATTGGCGCATGATTTTATTTTGAAACTCGACGACGGGTATGAAACCGTAGTGGGGGAGCGAGGCATAAAACTTTCAGGTGGAGAACGCCAGAGAATCGGCATAGCCCGCGCCGTACTGCGCGACC
>JALYJR010000018.1 GCA_030775165.1 bacterium
TTTATTTTCATTTTGGGCAGAGGCCGAATATCTTCGCGGCGGGAAAGTTGAAGCTCGGCTTGTTCCAAGTGGTTTAGGTAAAGATGGACATCGCCGCCGGTCCAGACGAACTCGCCGGGTTCGAGGCCGGCAATCTGCGCGATTATCATTGTAAACAGTGCGTAAGAAGCGATATTGAAAGGTACGCCTAAAAAAGTATCACAGCTTCTCTGATAAAGCTGGCAGGATAGTTTTCCGTCCGCGACGTAAAACTGAAACAGGCAGTGGCAGGGAGGGAGCCCTGCTTTGGACATCTCTTCCAAGTCGGCTACGTTCCATGCGGATATCAAAAGCCTTCGGGAATCCGGAAATCTTTTTATTTCATCAATTATATTTTGGAGCTGGTCGATATGCTTGCCGTTTGGTGCGGGCCAGCTGCGCCATTGGTAGCCGTAGATGGGACCGAGGTTGCCATAGTCTTTTGCGAAAGCAACGTCCGATTTTATTTTCTCCACGAACTCCTTGATGCCCGCGCTCCATTCTTCCGAATCTGTGTTGGGTACCGGCAGACTGTTTCTTACGAGGTACGCCTTGTATGGCCACTCGTCCCAGATATGCACGTTGTTGTCTGCCAGGTATTTTAGGTTAGTATCGCCCCGCATGAACCAAAGCAGTTCGTGTATGATAGATTTTAGCGGAACTTTTTTGGTAGTGAGCAGGGGAAAGCCGTCTGCGAGGTTGAAACGCATCTGATATCCCAAGAGACTCTTGGTGCCGGTGCCGGTGCGGTCGCCCTTCAGCACGCCTTTATTCATAATGTGTTCCAGGAGGTCCAGATATGATTCGTCTACATGTTTTCCCTGGAGTTTATTTTCCATACTTTCAGTATAACTTTTTATTTATTTTTTGAATCATTGACAATTTAAGGGCAAAATGCTATACTTTATATATCATTCTCTCTAATTGCGCTGATGTCATTTTGGGGAGTGACCCATTATGTACGCACGTCCAACGGCGCACCCGAAGAAGTTCGGAAGCCGCCAACCCTCATTTAGAGGAAAATTTAATAATTCCCGGCCTTCGTTTAATCGAAAGGCTCCGGCCAAAAGATCCCGCGGCGAACGGATAGATTTTTCGCGTTTTATTAAAAAAGGGGTGTATGTGGAAGAAAAGCCATATGTTTCTACGCACACCTTTGCGGACTTTCCCTTCAACCAACAGCTCGAAACCAACATATTGCGCACGGGTTATATTCATCCTAGGCCTATCCAAGACCAAGCCATACCGGTAGTGCTCGCAGGCTCGGATGTTTTCGGTATGGCCAATACCGGTACCGGCAAGACCGCGGCCTTTCTCTTACCTCTAATCGAAAAGATTGCCAAGACCAAGGGGCAAAAGAAAAGAGAGACCGTGCTTATCATGGCACCCACACGGGAACTCGCCCTGCAGATAGAAACCGACTTTAAAAATCTTGCGTTCGGTCTCGGCATGTTTTCCGTGTCTTGCGTCGGAGGCCTGCCTATCAACAAGCAAATCCGCGAAATAAAAATGGGCGTTTCCTTTGTCATCGGCACTCCGGGCAGACTCCGAGACTTGATTGACCAAAAGATATTGGACCTGTCTACGTGCCGCTCTGTGGTGCTGGACGAGGCGGACCGCATGCTCGACATGGGCTTTCGTGACGACATGCTTTACATAATAGGTAAAACCCCAAAAGAAGGGAGGCAGACGCTTTTCTTTTCGGCAACGCTTTCCCCCGACATCAAAAAATTGACCGAGCAGTATCTGGTAAAACCCGTGTTCATATCCGTTATCTCCGGCGAGACCGCGAAAAATATCGATCAGGATGTCGTGAGGTACAAGGGTAAAGATGAACAGTTGGCAAAACTTGATGAAATACTAAAAAAAGACGGTTCCGACAAGGTTCTAATATTTCGTGAGATGAAGCACGCTACGGATGCTCTGGCTAAAGAGCTTGGCCGTCTGGGTTTCAAAGTAGGCACTATTCACGGCAACAAAAGAAGCCGCGAACGTATCCGCATACTCGACGATTTCAAAAAAGATAAAATAAATATTTTGATAGCGACCGATGTCGCGGCGAGGGGACTTGATATTCCGGACGTAACTCACGTTATAAACTACGACGTGCCCCAGACCTACGACACCTACGTGCACCGCATCGGCCGAACTGGCCGCAGCGGCAAAAAAGGAACAGCTCTTACTTTTGTGCCCGCATAATTATCTATACTCAACGCAGGTAATTACTGGTATAATTAATCAATGCAAAATTTTAGAATCAATCAAGCATATAGACTTAGTCTATATTTTCTATTATTAGCCCTAGTTTCATGGGGAGCAATCTTTTTATTCGACGAATTGCGTTTATATGTATTTGTTGCCGTATTTGTCTTTTCTATCCCAGTATTGCTCTTAGCAGCTTTTTTACTACGAGCTATTTCTCTAGATCCATTAAAGAGGTGGACAGATATTATTTTTGTTCTTTCGGCAGCAGCCCTAAAGCTTTTTTTAATGTTTATGTCACATACTTGTCCTACTATGGTTACTCGCCCCGGCACAGTTTTTATGTCTCAACGTACATTTGGAAGTTTGTTTGAGGCTTGTTCCCCCTATAATATTTTGGGAGAAATCCGAATTGCTTCCACAGCGCTCATAGCCATATCTCTAGCCTTTAATTTAAAATTCTTAATTTACGATATTAAGAAAAAAAGACCAGTTTCTTCCAGTACTCCTTAAAACTAAAAATCCGCTTTTGGCGGATTTTTTTTGAGTCTTGTTATTTTGCTTCGAGGAGGCCGGCTTTGAGGAGGGTAACGTAAGCGCCGCGTTTCTTCATGGTGCGCATGCCGCGGGCGGAAATTTCTACATGGACGGTCCTGTTGATTTCAGGTATAAAAAGCTTCTTTTTCTGAAGATTTGGGTACTTGCGCTTCTTGCCGGTCGGGTTGAACTTGGTGGCACGGGTCCGGTTCGAGTAGCCGCCGCCCATAATTGAGCTCTTATTGGTTATGGCGCATACTTTTTTCATGTGGGTTTCATGCTATCATAAGAATATAAGGAACGCAATCCCGTTAGAGATTACTTATGTTTTATTACACGTACATTTTAAAGAGTAGGAAGGACGGTAAAATTTACACGGGATATACGCAGGATCTACGGAAGCGCCTTAGTCAACACAACAAAGGATTGTCTACGTATACGAAAGGAAGAGGTCCGTTTGACTTGATATACTACGAAGCATGTTTGTTAGAAGATAAAGCAAGGTCGAGAGAATTATATTTAAAATCGGGAATGGGCAAGCGTTATCTAAAAAATAGACTAGGCGCTTCCTATCTCTAACGGGATGCAACCAATCGACACAATTTTTTACATAGTCATACTAATCATGTCCATCGTCATTCACGAGGTTTCGCACGGCTTTATGGCGGAGCATTTCGGGGACAATACCGCTCGGAACGCCGGACGTTTGACCTTAAACCCCTTGCCGCATATTGACCTCTTCGGTTCTATTATACTGCCGGCGGTCCTCATACTGACAAGCGCGGGATTTCTTTTTGGCTGGGCCAAGCCCGTGCCCTATAACCCGGCGAATTTCAGGAATGAACGGACTGGCACGCTCGCGGTAGCGATAGCGGGAGTGGCGGCCAACTTTTTTATTGCCATAATTTTTGGCATGGTTCTCAGGTTTGTGCCGTCATTTTTTGATGTTTCGCCCGGTTTTTACTTTATAACCTCGATTATCGTATTAGTGAACCTGGCTTTGGGTATTTTCAATCTGGTGCCCATCCCGCCACTCGACGGCTCAAAGATTCTTTTCTCTCTTCTGCCCGATTCCGCGGCGGGCGCCATGTATGCCATGGAACAGTATGCGTTGATACTGCTACTGGTTTTCGTAGTCTTTTTTGCGGATATTTTATACCCTGTATTGGCATTCTTGTTTAAGCTCCTTACCGGACTTGCGCTTTAGCGCCCAATATAGTAATCTACCGCTAAGGGTCTTCGGACTCTTTTGTTTTGCCAATAGACAATACATGCCGACAATAAACCAATTAGTTAAGAAAAGCAGAAAAAAGGCCGTACCGAAAGACAAGACGGTGGCGCTGACCCGTGGATTCAACGTCTTGAAGAACAAGCCCGTATATTTTTCTTCGCCTTTCAAGCGGGGAGTTTGCGTTAAAGTTTCCACCACCACCCCGAAAAAGCCTAACTCTGCTCTCCGAAAAATTGCTCGCGTACGGTTGACCAACGGCATGGAAGTTACCGCGTATATTCCCGGTGAAGGTCACAATTTACAGGAACACTCTGTGGTCATGCTCCGCGGCGGTCGCGTGAAGGACTTGATTGGAGTTCGTTATCACATTGTGCGCGGAGTGCTCGATACTCAGGGCGTGGAGAAACGCCGACAAAGCAGGTCGCTTTACGGTAACAAGAAGCCCCGAAAAGACGGCAAGAAATAATTTTTTAAATCAATGAGACGAAAAGTAAAAACAAGAAGCCCCGTAGAACCCGATTTCATATACAACTCTCAAAAACTCGAGAAGTTTATAAACTATGTCATGTGGTCCGGCAAGAAAGAGACAGCCCGCAAGGTCGTGTACCGCGCTTTTGACGTTATCAAAGAAAAAACAGGTAACCCAAATCCTTTGGAAGTTTTTGACTTGGCGCTTAAGAACGCAGGCCCGATGACCGAGGTTCGCTCCAAGCGTATCGGTGGCGCAAACTACCAAGTGCCTATAGAAGTTCGCCCGGAACGCCGCCTCGCGCTTTCTATGCGCTGGATTCGGGATGCTGCCAGAAACGGCAAAGGTAAGCCGATGCATTTGAAACTAGCGGATGAATTGATTGCCGCATCCAAAAACGAGGGCGTGGCCATTAAAAAGAAAGAAGACACTCACAAAATGGCGGAAGCCAACAAGGCCTTCGCACATTTTGCCTGGTAGAAAAATATGGAAAGAGATTATCCACTGGAGAAAGTTAGGAATATTGGAATTATCGCGCACATTGATGCGGGAAAAACCACGACCACGGAGCGCGTGCTTTTTTATACCGGCGTTTCTCACAAGATAGGCGAGGTGCATGAAGGGGAGACGGTTACCGACTGGATGGAGCAGGAACGCGAACGCGGCATCACCATCACTTCCGCCGCGGTCACTTGTTTCTGGACCCCGACCTATACTTCCGCGACCGACAAAAGCAAAAAACATCGTTTTAATATCATCGACACCCCGGGACACATCGACTTCACGGTAGAAGTTAAACGCTCTCTCCGGGTGCTCGACGGCGCAGTGGTAGTTTTCGATGGAGTAGCGGGCGTGGAGCCGCAGTCCGAAACCAACTGGCGCTACGCGGACGAAGCCAAAGTGCCACGTGTGTGCTTTATAAATAAACTGGACCGCACCGGAGCTTCCTTTGAACATTCATACGCGACAATTTTAGAGCGCTTGAGCAAGAGGGCCGTCCGTGCGCAGATACCTATAGGCCTAGAAGAAAAACACGAGGGCGTCATAGACTTGCTGCGCATGAAGGCCTATTACTTCGAAGGCGAGATGGGCAATCAGGTTATTGAAAAAGAAATTCCGGAGGAGCTCAAAGCCGATGCGGCAAAATATCACGCGGAATTGATAGAGAAAATAGTGGAAACGGATGATGTCATGATGACGGAATATTTGGAAGGCATGATTCCAAACACCGAATCGCTAAAGAAAGCTATGCGTAAGGCGGTGATAGACAACGCCCTTTTCCCGGTATTTGCCGGCAGCGCGCTCAAGAACAAAGGCGTGCAGCTCGTGCTCGACGCGGTGGTAGATTACCTGCCGTCGCCCCTCGACATCCCGCCAATAGACGGCATCGACCCAAACACCGACGAGAAGGCTGTACGTCACGCTGACGACGCAGAACCGTTTTCGGCCCTAGCTTTTAAAGTAGCGACCGATCCTTTCGTGGGCCAGATAATTTTCTTCCGAGTATATTCCGGAACTCTCGCCGCCGGCAGCTACGTCTACAATCCGCGAACTCGCAATAAGGAACGCATCGGGCGTATTCTCAGAATGCATGCCAACGACCGCGAAGAAGTGAAAAAAGTTTTTGCGGGAGAAATAGCCGCGGCAGTCGGATTAAAAGACACCATAACCTCGGATACCATTTGCGACGAAAATACTCCGATAGAACTTGATCGCATAGTCTTCCCCGAGCCGGTCATATCCCTCCGCATTGAACCCAAGACCAAGGCCGACCAGGAGAAGATGGGCATGGCCTTAAACCGTCTGGCTCAGGAAGACCCGACCTTTAAAGTTTCCACCGACC
>JALYJR010000019.1 GCA_030775165.1 bacterium
AGTATTTCTTTGCCAAAGACAGTAGGACTCGCGGGTTGGCCGTGAGTCCGGGCCAGCATAGGTAGGTCCTTGTAGCGTTTTGCAAATGACTCCAGCTTGTCTATGATTTCCGTGAGTTTCGGAAGCATGACTTTCGTGGTCGCTTCGCCGAGCATGAGCGCGTAAGCGATATTGTTCGTGTCTTCGGAAGTTATGGCAAAATGCACCCATTCCACGGAATCTTTGAGTGATGTCTGCTCCAGACTTTCCTTGATGAAATATTCCACCGCCTTCACGTCATGGTTTGTGGTGCGTTCTTTTTCTTTTATTTTTACGTATGAATCTTCGTCAAAATTTTCCGCCAGAGCTCGGATAGTTTTAATTTCCGCGGTTGAAAATTTTCGGAGAGCGGTTTTCCCCGAAAGCGAAAGGGCGATAAGGTATTCCCCTTCCATCATCACTCTGTATCGCATGAGCGCCTGCTCGGAGAAATATGGCGCTAGTACGCGGGTTTTTTCAAAATATCTTCCGTCTATTGGGCTCAGGGCTTCGTGCATGATTATTTTTATATTATACCATATTAAATAATATTTTGCAAACACAAAATACCCTTATTTTTTAAGGTTTTTTGTGATTCTGTCGATAACCGGTGTCTCCCAATCATGTTCAAAGGGCGAGCCGGTAATGGTCTCATAAATCTCTATATAGCGGCGGGAAAGCTCCGCTACGAGCTCAGGCGGAGCTTCGGGTAAGATCTCATCTTTATAAGGGTCGCAATTATCTTTGAACCACAAGCGCAGGAATTCTTTGTCGAAATACTCCGGCTCCTCACCTTTTTGAAATCGCTCATCATAGCTTGTCGCTTTCCAGTACCGAGAAGAATCTGGTGTGTGAATTTCGTCAATGAGCACAAGATTACCGCTTTCGTCCGTGCCAAACTCATACTTGGTGTCGACGAGGATGAGCCCGCGCGCGAGTGCTAGTTCCTGTCCACGCAGGAAAAGTTTTGTGGCAGTGTCTTTTATTTTTGCCAGTAATTCTCTAGTAATCAAACCCTCCTCTATCATTTGCTCTGTGGTGATCGCCCTGTCATGAGTGTCTTCTTTGGTTGTGGGATCAAAGACGGGTGTGGGTAATTTTGTGTTTTTCTTTAGGCCGTCAGGTAGGGTCATGTCCCCGAATTGGCGAAGTCCGTTTTGATAACGGGTCCAGATGGAAGTGTCTGTAACGCCCGTGAGATAACCGCGCATGACCGCTTCCACTGGCACCATTTTCATCTTCTTACCTACGGTCACATTAGGGTCTGGTGTGCTCAATACATGGTTCGGAATGATATCTTTGGTTTGCTCAAACCAGAAAAGGCTGATTTGGTTGAGCACCTCGCCTTTGAAAGGAATATGGGCGATGATGCGGTCGAAAGAAGAGTGTCTATCCGTTGAGATTAAAGTGAGATGGTCTCCCCCGTCATAAATATCACGTACCTTGCCTACTTTCTTTTCTCCCAAATGAGTAAAATTTGTTTCTTTGAGTACGTCGTCTATATGTTCTTTTATTTTTTCTATTTCCATCTTGCTTTTTATCTATTAATAAATTATTTTCCCGGCGGTGTAAGGATTATTTTTCCCGGCTCGAAAATGACCTGTCTTTCCCCCTCTTCAACCACCCCGATATCATTGAGCTCATACCCTATATCTTTACCGATTTGGAGTATTTTGGCAACTTCTTTTTCCGGCACAAAAATATAGTAACCGACTCCCCAATTGAAAGTTTTTAAACAGTCTTCGAGTGGTATGTTTAATTGCTCATTAAAAAATTTGAAAAGCGGCGGGACATTGAGCCAAGAATTAATTCTATACGTGAATGGCCGCTTATCAAAAGCAATTTTACCCACTCCGTCGCCGGTGCCGGGCAAAAGGGCATGAATTTTGACTTTTGCCCCAAGTAAGGCCTCAATCAAAGCGACGTATGAACGCGTCGCGATAAGCGCTTCTTCGCCCAAGGTGTTGCCGTTGGGAAGTTTCGTCAAAAACTGTTCCGGAAGCTCCAGAGCCTTTTTGATTACTAAACTGATGCCGTTGGCATGTAGTCCAGATGAAGCCACACCGATTATATGATCGCCGACACATAATTCTTGTCCGGTAATTAGATTTTCCTTCGGAGCAACGATGCCAGTTACCGAGCCGCTTAAGCTGGCGATTTCCTGTATGGGAGCTTTTGGATTTATAAGATAAGTTACGCTGGCGGATTCTCCCGCCGGCAAGGCCATGCCCACCTCCTCGCATATTTTCAGAAAGCCGTTGGCAAAATCTTTCGCCCTTTTTTCATCCGCGTACCACTCGCTCCCACTTGCCTCCAATTGATCGGTAAAAACCACTGGCATAGCACCTTGCGCAATTACATCATTGACCACAATAAGCGCCGTATCAATGGCTATGGCATCATAATAAGACTTACCAGTTTTTTGATACATCCATTCCGCAATCCAATTTTTATTTCCCAAATCTTCTTGCGTTTTGCACCATATGTGCGGTTCAGTGCCGCGATATTCAAAGACAGCGCCGTGTGCGTGAGTCGCATCCTCGTTTATATACACGTTTCTTTTGTTTGGAAACTTGAGTGTTTTTTTACCCGCCTCAATCATGGCCATCTTAAACGGCTCCATGACTGTATAATCTACCCCCGCTTTTGCATATTCACTCTTTTTATCTGACATTATGTTTTATTTATCCAAATACTTTTTGTAGCCGATTTGGGAAAGTTTTTCGCCTTTAGTCTCCTGCTCTTCCGCCATTTTCTTTTTATAGTTCTCCAGTTTTCCTGACAGATCCGCATCTTCTATCCCCAATATCTGAACCGCCACCAAGCCCGCATTTTTACCGGCATTTATGCCTACTGTGGCGACAGGAATGCCCGGAGGCATTTGCACGGTTGAGAGAAGAGAATCCAGTCCATCAAGCGACTTAGCTTTGACCGGCAGGCCTATCACCGGTAGAGTCGTATGCGCGGCGATGACTCCGGCCAAATGGGCCGCTCCGCCCGCTCCCGCAATGAGCACTTTTATGCCGCGGCCTTTTGCTTCCGAGGAGTATTTTTGAGCTCTGGCCGGTGCCCGATGAGCCGAACCTACAGTCATGTCATATGCCACGCCGAACTCTTCCAGCACTTTCGCCGCCTCGGCGAATACTTCTAAATCGGAATCCGAACCCATAATTATGCCTACTTTTGGATCGTTCATAGTGTTATTTTAGCATTAAATTCAAAAAAGACAAAAGCGAAATAAAAGAAAGATAGAAAATTTTATTTCGGCATTGCCAGAGCGCTTTTGCCTATGTCTTTTCGATACTGCATACCCTCGAAAGAAATTTTTTCTGCCGCCTTATACGCTCTATCCAAAGCTTCTGCTAAGGTTTTACCTACAGCAGAAACGCCCAATACCCGCCCGCCTGAGGTCACCAGGTCAGACCCCGCCATCGCTGTGCCGGAGTGGAACACTACGATGCCAGACATTGCTTCCGCTTCCTCCACCCCGGAAATAACCTTACCTTTCTCGTAATTGCCCGGATAGCCTAGGGATGCAAGTACAATGTTTGCGGCGAAAACATTTGTCCACTTTATTTCCATCACATTGAGCTTCCCGTCAATGCAGGCTTCGAAAATGTCCAGGATATCGGTATCCAAAAGACGCATGTAGACCTGTGTTTCCGGGTCGCCCAAGCGCGCGTTGAATTCGAGTATCTGCGGGCCATTCTTTGTGAGCATAAGCCCCGGATAAATGAGCCCTGAAAAAGGCCTGTCCTCCGCGGCCATTCCGGAAATTACGGGAGCGACGATGGTCGCTTCAATTTCTTTTAGTTGTGCGTCGGAAACAAAAGGCAGAGGGGCTATGGTGCCCATGCCGCCGGTGTTGGGCCCGAGGTCGTTCTCCAGAGCCCGTTTATGGTCTTGCGCAGGCGGAAACATAAGATAGTTTTTACCATCCGAGAAAGCATGTATGGAAATTTCGGGACCCGCTAAAAATTTTTCAATCACTATTTTTTCTCCCGCAGAGCCGAATATTTTTTTTATAAAAATGTCCTCGAGGGTTTTGTAGGCATCTTCCCGTGTTTCGCATATGACAACGCCTTTACCCAAAGCAAGTCCGCTTGCTTTTATGACTATGGGCAACATCTCCCCCTCCACATACTTTTTTGCGCTGTCTATGTCGCTCAGCACTTCAAACTTAGCCGTAGGCAGGTTGTGGCGCGCCATAAAGCCCTTTGCGAACGCCTTTGACCACTCTAGCTCCGCGCTCGCTTTGGTCGGTCCCCAGATGCGCAAACCGGCCTTACGGAATTCGTCGGCAATACCCAAAGCTAGCGGTTCGTCCGGTAGGGCAAGCGTGAGCCCCACACTTTCCTTTTTTGCAAATTCCAAAAGCGCGGGAATGTCCGCGGCTTTGATGTCTACGTTTGTTCCTATTTTTGCGGTGCCAGCGTTGCCGGGCGCGAAAAAAATATCACCCGCGCGGAGCGACTGCTTCACTTTCCAGCCCACGGCATGTTCCCTGCCGCCCCCGCCGATTATTAAAATTTTAAGTTTATCGTCGTCCATGGTTTGTTAATTTTTCCAAAACTTCGACATATAATTCATTTTCCTTTTTTTTAAGGCGCGTGTAAAGGGACTCGACATCGTCCGCGCTTTCTATCTTTTCAAATGTTCTGCCTAAGACCGGCCCGAAGTCGAAATCGAGCGTCAGGAAATGTATCGAAGAACCGGCAAATGTAGATTTCTGTTTAAGAAAATTACCAATCGCCGTCTCGGTCAGCATACTTTTGTTCCAGAGTCCTTCTGTCCCGTCGGGATTTGGTGTGCTTTCACCTGCTGTGTCCGGAACGAGCCCCGGATGGAGATTGAGAATTTTATTCGGGTATGCCAGGATCACTTCATCTAAAATTATCTGTCTCCAGCCGGTCAGGCATATATAGTCCGGAGTCAGTTTTTGCAAAAGAGGCAACAAGTCTTCCTTTTTTGGGCAGATTTCGATATTTAAATTATGATTTTTCGCGCGCGCGAGGCCTGGGGCGTCTTCTTTGTCGGAAACTACTGCGCAGATTTCCGCGTTGATGCGGCCACTTGCCACTCCTTCTATTATCGCCTGCAGATTTGTGCCGGTGCCGGCGTTTGATATGAGCACCGCAATCTTTAGTTTGGCCGTTTTATCTTGCATTATTCTTTTGGGACTTTGTGGTTGACCTCTTTTGCCCTTTCTTTTAAATCAATCGGGTAGTCACCTGTAAAGAATGATGTGCACAGGCGCTCCTTGGGGAGCCCTATAGACTTTATCAGGCCATCGAGCGACAGATAATAGAGAGATGTGGCGCCGAGGAATTTTCGTACCTGCCCCACTGTTTTATTTGAAGCTATCAGGTGTTTCTGCTCCGGTGTATCAATGCCATAAAAATCGGGGAAACGAATCGGCGGCGAAGATATCAGGAGATGCACTTCTCTGGCGCCTGCCTCGAAAAGTCGCTTTACAAGTTTTTTGGTAGTGGTGCCGCGGACAATGGAATCGTCGATAACCGCGATACTTTTACCGCGGATCATTTTCGGGAGTGGGATAAGTTTTAAGGCGACACTGTGGTCGCGGGATTTTTTATCCGGTTCAATAAAGGTTCGGTGAACGTAGCGGTTTTTAACCAACGCCATCTCTATCGGGATACCCGAAACTTCCGAATATCCGATGGCGACCGGTATCGCCGTGTCAGGTACGGGTATGATTGCGTCTACCCGAAGCGGGCACTCCAACGCCAATTCTTTGCCTGAGTTTTTCCGGACTTCATAAATTAATTTGCCGCCGAGGGTACTGTCCGGTCTTGAAAAATAAACATATTCGAAAATATCCAGACTGGGAGTGGGGGTGGCGAGCTTGACGCTTTTGAGCCCGTTTTTATTCACGACCACCATTTCACCCGGATTTATTTCTCGGACGAATTTAGCGCCAATGGTTTCGAGCGCGCAGGTTTCCGAGGCGACGATAAATCCTTTTCCTTTCTTTCCCAAAACGAGAGGCCGCATACCATACTCATCCCGCACTGCCACCAAGTTTGTCTTGTCCATCATGACGAGTGAAAATGCTCCGGTAATCAAGGGAAAGGTTTTTTTTACGGCGTCTTCTATTGTCTCCCCTTTCCTTAAATAAAAATCCACCGCGTCGGTAATGAGCTCCGAGTCCATTCTGTTCTTCTTGAGAGCCTTGTTCGCTTTCAGGAATTTCTGGAGCGCTACCACGGAAGGTAGATTGCCGTTGTGAGCGAGCGCGAAGGTGTGCTCGGGATTAAGCACCGGCTGCGCGTGGTCGAGCGCGCCGCCGCCGGAGGTGGAATATCTGTTGTGCCCGATGCCTATGTGCCCTTTCAAGTTTTCTATATCTTTTTCTTTGTAAACTTGCGCCACAAGTCCCGCACCTTTATGAGAGCGTAATTTTTTTCCATCACTTGTGGTGATACCGGATGCTTCCTGTCCGCGGTGTTGTAGTGCGAAGAGGGCAAAAAACGCAAGTTTGGAGACGGGCAAGGTTGGCCCGTATATTCCGACTATTCCGCATTTTTCTTTTAATTCGTTCATTTGAAATATTTAATCGCGTTTTTAAAAATCTGAAGCCCCGGGCCTTCCTTTGGTCCATTTTTATTTATATACCAAAGCGGGCTCTGTCGGGCAAACATGGCCCGTTCCGGATGGGGCATGAGTCCCAGGACCCTCCCATTATAAGCCAAAACTCCCGCAATGTCATAGTCCGAGCCGTTTGGATTCTTTTCCAAATTTTGAAATTCGCAAATCTTACCTTTTTCGTAAGCAAAAGCGAGTTCGCCTTTTTCTTGCATATTTTTGTACTCCGCAGCGCTTATCTTATAGCGCCCTTCGCCGTGCGCTATCGGCACGGAAAGTTTTTTAATACCGAAAAGCCAAGGGCTCGAGCCGGTCACCTTCAAATCCACCCAGCGGTCGATGTACCTGCCGCCCTTGTTCCATACGAGTCCGCCCGGCAAGATGCCGAGATTGGTAACTATCTGGAAACCGTTGCAAATGCCGAGCACAAGCGTATCTCGTTCTAAAAATTCCCGCAATTCTTTCATTAAATGGTTTTTAAACTTATTGGCATAGGCCTTGCCGCTGCCTGTATCGTCGCCATAAGCGAAGCCCCCAGGAAAAACAAGAACGTCGTATTTTTTAAGAATTTTCGGCTCGGCAATAAGGTCGTTTAGGTGCACGATATCGGCGGCGCCTCCCGCCCAGTCAAAAGCGAATTTTGTCTCTTCTTCGCAGTTTAGTCCGTAGCCGGACATCACCATGACTTTGGGTTTTTTTTGATTTTTTTTGAATTTTGATTTTACTTTTTTCATTTTTCCACTTTAGCTAATTTAAGTAGTTATAACTTTTGCTCGAGTCGGTGTTCCAGCTCCTCGGGTGAGATATTTGTAGACAGTATTCTCAAGGTAATATCTGTAGCTTTATTGATAAAATTATTTTTTACATTCCCTCCGTCAATTTTAGTAAGGGTGTCCATGGCCTTATCGACTCCTAGATATATACCCGTGACTCCCGGTAGCAGTTTGCTTATAGTGTCTTTAACGTCTTTTATGAAAAAAATCGTTAGACCGCCTTGAATTCTTTCTTTACTGAGCTCATCCCACCTTTTTCCGTAAAAATCCAAGAAAAACGCTTGCCGGGCTTCTAGCATTAATTTCATTTTATTATCCAAATTTACTCCGATTGATTCTGGCATATATTATTACATTGAGTTAGAGAAACTGTGATAAATTTTGTGTAATTTTTTAACGGATGTATCTACGATTTTTTTGCCGTCGGAAATTATGAATTTATCACCACCGGTGACTTTGCCTACCCGCGCATGCGGAATATTCTTCATTATTTTCTCAAAGACCGCTGCGTTTTTAGGGGCGACAGAAACCACTATCCTACCCTGGCTTTCCGAAAATAATTTTGCGGTTACGGTGTTTGCTGTGCCCGGAATATTTTTTATGGAAACTTGCGCTCCGAGCAGACCTCCGAGCGATGCTTTTGCCAGTGCTATGACGAGCCCTCCGGAATTTATGGACATGGCGGAGGCTAAAAGCTCTTTTTTGATTGCTTGTTCCAGTGCTCGATAAGTTTTAATATTTTTCTCAAGATTTACTTTTGGTACGTTTGCGCCCGTAAAGCCGCGCATCTTATAATATTCTCCCCCGCCGAGCTCGTCGCGAGTCTCTCCCAGAAGATAGAGGATGTCTCCTGTATTTTTTAATTCCGGCGAAACGGTTTTTTCATAATTTTCCATTACGCTCAGTGCGGAAATAAGTAGCGTCGGCGGGATGGAGATTTTGACCGAATTACCTTTTGCGTCATAGCCTCTGAAATCATTCCACATGCTGTCTTTTCCGGAAATAAAGGGCGTACCGTAACCCACCGCGTAATCGTAGCAGGCCCTGACCGCATCCACGAGCTCTCCCAGCCGTACGGGCTCATCCGAAGAGCACCAACAAAAATTGTCGAGGAGAGCGAGGTGTTCAAGGGAACCGCCTGAGGCGATAGTATTTCGGACGGCAGTATCTATAGCCGCCGCGGCCATGTCATAGGTATTGATATCGCCATACGAAGGGTATGTACTCGAGGTTAGCACCGCCGCCTTTTTTGAATCAAGGACAGGACAGAACACTTGGGCGTCGGTATTTATCCTGCCCCGGCCGGAGAGCGGTTTTAGTACGGAGGAGGCCTGCACCTCGTGGTCATATTGCTCCGAAATGAAAGCGAAACCCGCAATATTTTTTTCACCCAGTAGTTTTTCCAAATCCTGGTTAGCCAGCTTTGGGTTAAACTCTGTTTCGTCCGGTTCTGTATGTTTGTTATAAGTCTCCGCAGTTTGCAAATGTTGTTTGGGCAAGCCGTTATGTAAAAACTCCATGTCGATGTCCATTATCTTTTTGCCCGTGTATTTCACTACACAGCTGCCGGAAGATGTAAATTTGCCGATGACAGTGGCCTCGACTCCGCGCGAATGCATCAATTTTTTAAATGTGAACCATTTGTTTTTGGGCACAGATAGTGTCATCCGTTCTTGCGATTCGGATATCCAGATTTCCCATGGCCGGAGCCCCGGATATTTAAGCGGCACTTTTTCCAAATCTACTTCCGCTCCGCCGGATTCTTTGGCCATTTCCGCTACGGAAGAAGACAGCCCTCCGGCGCCGTCGTCGGTGATGCTATTGTAGAGTCCCTGGTCGCGCGCTTCTTTGACGATGGCATCGCTTAATTTTTTCTGAGTGACCGGGTCACCGATTTGCACCGCTGACGCCGGAGACTTTGAATCCAGAGCGACGGATGAGAAGGTGGCTCCATGTATGCCATCGAGGCCTACCTGTCCCCCGATCATCACTATATAGTCGCCCGCCTTTGCTTTTTTAATATGCGAAAGCCGCCCAGCGGATTTCCGAGGGATGAGGCCGACAGTACCGGCAAAAACCAGGGGCTTGCCATGGTAGCCATCGTCAAATTTTAAGAATCCCGAAAGAGTCGGGATGCCTGAGCAATTGCCGCCGACATTTACACCCTTGATGACGCCCTCCATGATTCTCTCCGTAGATAGCATTTCTTGGGTCAGGGCTTTGTCGCGGTAATATCTGGTTTTATCTTCGGGGTATCCCAAGCAGAAACCGTAGACATTCGCGACCGGTTTAGCTCCCAAACCAAAGCCGATAGTGTCGCGGTTTACGCCCACTATGCCCGTAATCGCTCCGCCATAGGGGTCTAGCGCGGAAGGACTGTTGTGTGTCTCTACCTTGTGGGTTATTAGATAATTTTCATCGAAAGTAATACCTCCAGAATTGTCTGAAAAAACAGAAATGCAGAAATCTTTTGCTCCTTTATTCTTTCTGATAAGATTGGTCGCCCCCTTGATGTAGGTCCGGTAAAGTCCGTCCGTGATTTCGTCGATGGGGTCGGCAAAGATGGTGTGCTTGCAGTGCTCAGACCAGGTCTGAGCCAAGGCTTCCAATTCTATATCGGTTGGTTCGCGTTTTAGTTTCTTAAAATATTCCTGGATGGCTTTCATGTATGGCAAATCAAGGGCCAAGGGTCCGCGGCGCGCGCCGGAAGGATCCATTATCCCCTCTTTACCTATAAGAGTGAGCTCTTCATCGCTTGCGTTTGTGAGCGGAACCTTTATCACTGCTTTGGTTTTAGCCAAAACAACTTTTGGTTCTTTGCGCGGTAATCCGTTTTTCAAAATATAACTTCTCTTCGCTACGTAAACCCGCTCTATTAGAGGATTGTAGAGAGACGCAGCAAATTTCGTAACCTCGGCCGGACTGCTTTTTTCTGTCAGAAAAATTTTCGAAGTGTATATTGCAAGCGGGGCATTCTCCTTGAGACCCAGGAGGTCGATAACAGTTTCCCGCGCAGTGTGGGCGGCGTTGTCCGTCACCCCGGGTAAATAACCTACCTCTATGGCATAAGAAAATCCCGAAACTTCGGGGAATTTACTGATTGAATATTCTTCTATTGCCGGATTGGTGAGCGCTTGAGCGACCAGGCGGAGTTTTGCGGGCGGCAGATTATGGGATATGAGGTAGGAACTCACAATCTTAGCCCCCTTATCTGTTTTCGTTGTGGGCTTTACGTATATCCGCGATATCATATACATATATTACAATAAGAGCGCGATAAAGACAAACGGCTTTTTTTTTGCTAAAATCATACCAATGAAGAATATCGTTACGGTCGGAGGCGGCACTGGAAGCTATACGGTTCTATCCGGACTGAAGAATCTGGAGGGCATAAACATTGCGGCAATCGTATCCATGGCGGATGATGGCGGCTCAAATAAGGTCATGCGGGACGAACTCGGCGTCTTGCCGCCTTCGGATACCCGGCTGTGCCTGGTGGCCCTGTCCGAGCATACGGATATTGTGCGCAAACTCATGCTGTACCGTTTCAGTGAAGGCACACTCGCGGGCAATACTTTCGGTAATATTTTTCTCGCGGCGCTTGAAAAAGTAACGGGCGATTTTTCCAAAGGCGTCGAGGTGGCATCCGAGATTCTAAAAGTGAAGGGTTCGGTCGTGCCGGTCACCCGAGCGAAGGCGGAACTATCCGCCCGCCTGCCTGACGGAACCATAATTTCCGGCGAGCACGCCATCGATGAAGCGGACTTGGAAAAAGCCGAGCCCATCGCGCTTTTTTATAAAGATGACGTGCCTTTAAACGACCTTGCGGGAGAAGCCATCCGAAATGCGGATTATATCATCGTAGGCCCAGGCGATTTCTACACTTCGCTTGCTCCAAATTTGATTGTCCGCGGCTTCAGAGAGGCCATCGTAGACGCCAAAGCGAAAATAATATTGCCGCTCAACCTCACGAATAAACAGGGGCACAATATGGGCTGGCGCGCGAGCGATTATGTAAATAATTTGGAAAAATATATGGGCCGAAAGGCAGATTTTATATTAGTAAACAGCGAGACGCCATACGGAGAACAGATAGAACAATACAAAGTGGAAGAGCGAGGCGATGTCCTTATCAAAGACGACTTGGACGACGAGCGGGTCATCCGTGCGCCGCTTCTTTCGAAGATAATGTATGAAAACAGCAAAGGCGATGTCATGAAAAGGAGTTTTATCCGCCATGACTCGGAAAAACTCGCCCAAGCCATAGAAAACATAATAAAATAACAGATGAAATACATCTTTGATTTTGACGACACCTTATTTCATACGACCCGCGATTTGAAGGAGCGGATTCACGGCATTTACGATAAAAATGGTGTTTCCATC
>JALYJR010000020.1 GCA_030775165.1 bacterium
CCAATACAAAGGTACCAAGATAAACATCGTCGACACTCCCGGGCACGCGGACTTCGGTTCGGAAGTCGAACGGGTGCTCCGAGCTATCGACTCGGTGCTCCTCCTGGTGGATGCGGCCGAAGGCCCCATGCCGCAGACGAGATTTGTTTTGAAAAAGTCGCTGGAGCTCGGACTCCGGCCTATCGTGGTCATAAATAAAATCGACAAACCTGCCGCGAATCCGGATCGGGTGCACGAGGAAATCTTGGAACTCTTTATGGAACTCGGAGCCACCGACAAACAGATAGATTTCGAGACCATCTACGCCATCGGCCGCGAAGGCAAGGCATTTAAAAATATCGGTGATGACTCCAAAGACCTTTCTCCGCTTCTCGATTTGATTTTGGAAAAAGTTCCGCCGGCATCAGTAAGCCCGGAAGGGAAAATGGCCGCGCAAGTATTTAATCTCGGGTATGACAATTTCCTTGGGCGTCTGGCAGTCGCTCGGATTTATTCCGGTAAAATAGCAGCGGGTCCGGTTTTTGTAAAAGGCGAGAGCGGAACCCGTAAAGGAAAAATTTCCAAACTTTTTGTTTTTGAAGGCGTAGCCCGCAAGGAGACAGACGGCGCGACCTCCGGCGACATCGTGCTTCTGGCCGGTATCCCGGACATTTTCATAGGCGAGACTATTTGTGAAGATGAAAATACGGAAGCCTTGCCGCACATCGCTATCGACGAGCCGACGCTGTCGCTCAACTTTTTGGTAAACGATTCGCCTTTTGTCGGGAAAGCCGGAAAATTTTTGACTTCCAGGCAAATCAAAGAGAGGCTCGAAAAAGAACTGGAAATAAACGTAGGGCTCAAGGTGGACTTTTCTCCGGAACAGGAAGGCAACAGTGGCCCTAGCTTCTTTCGTATATATGGCCGCGGCGAACTGCATATCGCGATACTTCTTGAAAATATGCGCCGAGAAGGCTTTGAGCTCCAGGTTTCCCAACCGGAAGTCATTATCAAAGAAAAGGATGGGCAGAAGACCGAACCTTACGAAGAGCTGGTCATAGACGTGCCGATGGAAGCTTCCGGTAGTGTTATTGAAAAAATAGGCAAGCGCCGCGGCATAATGAAAAACATGACCGAGCACCACGGCATCGCCCGGATAATTTTTGAGATACCTACCCGCGGGCTTTTGGGTTATAGGAGTGAATTCATAATCGACACCAAGGGCGAGGGCATAATGTCTTCGCGGGTCCTGGGCTTTCAAGATTACGCCGGAGAAATCAAAAAACGAGAATATGGCGCTATGACATCCATGGTTTCGGGTAAAGCGGTAGCGTTTTCTCTTGCTAATTTACAGGAACGTGGTATATTATATATAGGTCACGGTACGGAAGTTTACGAAGGGCAGGTGATAGGTAATGTTTTGAAAGGAGAAGACATGTCCGTGAATCCGACCAAGGGGAAACAGCTCACCAACATGCGCGCTTCCGGTACCGACGAAGCTATTACCTTAAATCCCGTGTTTGAGCTGAATATCGAACGGGGGCTTGAAGTGATGCAGGGCGATGAATACCTGGAAATAACCCCGGATGCCGTGCGACTGCGAAAAAAGTATCTGACCGAGCTCGACCGCGTAAGAGCAAAACGTTAAAGAGACGGAAACCCCAAATTTTAAATAAACATATGCCCACAATATCTTTCAAACCGAAAAAAGTCACCAAGAACATAATTTCCGGTCTTCAGAGCCGCTCTTCGGATGTCATAATGAATCGTTTCGGGCTAACCACCGACGGTAAAAGGAAGACTTTGGAAGAAATAGGCAAAAAATACAACATTACCCGCGAGCGCGTGCGGCAGGTAGAAGACGCCGCCATCGCCATGATTAAGAAATCGGGGCCCTACAAAAAAGAGCAGGCTGCCTTCGAAGAACTGAAGCAGTTGGTTCACAAGCTGGGCGCCATCGTCGCCGAGCATGAACTCTTGGGCCATATTTCCAAAGACCTCTCCACTCAAAATCACGTGCAGTTTATGTTGGAGCTCGGAGACGCTTTCAAAAAACATCGCGAAGACGATCACTTTCACACCCGCTGGAGTGTGGATGACGATATGACCGAAAAAATCCACGATGCTCTAAAGAAGCTATATTCGGGTATGAACGATGAAGACCTGATTCCGGAAACAGAAATGGTGAAAAGATTTTTCGACCACCTGAAAGATGTAGCCGAACATTATCGCGACGACGAAATAGTAAAAAGATGGCTTTCAATATCCAAAGCGGTGGCTAAAAACCCACTGGGCGAATGGGGCCGCGCCACTTCTCCAAATATCCGCACCCGCGGAGTAAAAGATTATGCCTTTCTGGTAATGCGCCGCCACGGCTCCCCGATGCATTTCAAAGAAGTCGCGGATGCTATCGGCAAGATTTTCGGTAAAAAGATACACTACGCGACTTGTCACAACGAGCTTATCAAAGACTCTCGTTTTGTATTGGTAGGCAGAGGTATGTATGCTCTGGCGGAATGGGGCTACAAGGCGGGCATCGCGCGCGAAGTCATCGAAGAAATTCTCCAAAAATCCGGACCCCTTTCCAAAGACGAAATAGTGCAGCATGTCATGAAAGAGAGATACTTCAAAAAAAATACGATTTTGGTCAACCTAGCCAACACCAAGTATTTCAAGAAGAACAAAAACGGTCTTTACATGGCCGCATAACCTCCCTTAGCTTTATTTCTGCCTCTATTTATACTAAAATATAAGTATGTCGGACTCAGCACCATCATCGGATGCGGATAATATCGCGCACATAACAGGGAAACTTTTTCCGTGGCTCGTCGTGGCGGCCATTTTTTTTCTATTGTGGCACTATAACGCCTGGAAGGGCGCCTTTGCTTTGGTCGGCACTATTATTTTGGGTCGGCTAGCTTGGGCGCTCTGGGTGCATTATATCCGACAGGATTTTATTTCCGGCATTGATTATGTTTTGCTTGAGATTGTCCCGCCGCGGGATGTTCTGCGCAGTCCGAAAGCCATGGAGCTTTTCATATCGAACGCGCTTTATCATTTTAGTGAAAAAGGAGGCAAGGAGGAGTATTGGCAGGGTGCGGTGTGGTTTTGGTTTTCTCTGGAAATAGCGTCCATAGACGGACAGGTGCATTTTTATGTCCGTACCCCGACTCGTATCCGCAGTCTGGTAGAGACGCAGATGTACGCGCAATTTCCGCAGGCGCAGGTAAAAGCGGTAGAGGACTATACGTTGGCGGTCGATGAGATAACTCCGGAGAGCGACTGGAACGCTTGGGGATGTGAATTCAAGCTCTTGAAACATGAAGCGTATCCGTTTAATACCTATATTGATTATGGCTTGGATGAGGACCCGGATGAAGAATACAAAATTGACCCGATTTCGCCGGTGATTGAACTTTTCGGTTCCATACAAAAAGGCGAGCAGATGTGGATGCAGATTGTCGTGACTCCTTCCAAGAAAATGTATCGTACTGAAGGTACTTGGTTCGGTAAGCACAATTGGGTCGAGGAATCCAGGCTTGAAACCAAGAGATTATTGGCTCCATATACGAGAATTTTCCCCGCGGCCGAGGCCGGGGGCTCGGCCACGACAGGTGTGTACATGCCGCCATATCTGAAAAATACCACAGAAAGAATGAGCCAAAAGAGAGACAAGCTCGGTTTTGATACCGGGGTTAGAATAATGTACGTGGCGAAAAAGGAAATATTTGTTCCCGGCCACCGCACCAACAACTCCCGAAATATCCGACTCATATTTCGTCAATATCAGAATCCTTCTTCCAACGGCTTTGACCGCTTTAACTCCACTCAAGGCGACGCTTATGGCGGCATAATCACGATAACTACCAAAACAGTCATGATGCTAGCGAACCGCATGCTGAACCACTACAGGGAGCGTTTGTTTTTTCATGAACCTTTGCGGTATCGTATTTTCAACAAACATTACCTGAAATGGCCTCTCTCGCTTCTTTTTCACGCTTATTTCCATTCGCAAACATTTGTTCTGAACGCGGAAGAACTGGCGACAATCTGGCATTTCCCGGGCCAGATTATGAAAGTTCCATCTCTGGAACGCATCGAATCCAAGGAAGCATCTCCGCCGCCAAATTTACCTACATAATTTACCTGTCCCGTACTAAATTTTTGATTACGTGTTATATTACTAAAATGTTATTAGTAAAATTTTAGTATCGGGATGGCACAGAAGACCATTATTTATATTTTTGGAGGGGTTTTGTTCTTGGGCCTTTTGAACTTTTTTCTCATGAGCCCTCCCGGCCGGTTTCCGGTGAATGGCGTTGTCACCATAGAACAGGGAGATAGCGTGAGCAAAGTTTCCGAGATTCTAAAAACAAGGCAAATAATACGCTCGGAAGCAGCATTCAAGTTTTTCGTTATCATTACCGGCGGCGAGAAGCGTATCCGGCCCGGTAGCTACACTTTCGATAAACCGCTACCCGTTTTCATCGTAGCTTGGCAGGTCAGCGCGCGCGGTTTTAAGTTCTCGCAGACGACAGTCACCATACCCG
>JALYJR010000021.1 GCA_030775165.1 bacterium
GCCTCGAACCCGGCGAGTTCGTCTGGACCGGCGGCGATGTCCATCTTTACCTAAACCACTTGGAACAAGCCGAGCTTCAACTTTCCCGCCGCGAAGATATTCGGCCTCTGCCCAAAATGAAAATAAATCCGGCAAAAAATAAAGTGGAAGACTTTACCATTGATGATTTTGAGTTAATCGATTACGACCCGCTTCCTTCCATCAAGGCGCCAATCGCAGTCTAAAAAAACTTGTCCCGTACTAAATTTTTGAGCACACCCAATGACCATAGTAATTATTAATTTAAAATTTTAGTATCGGGATGATATCACTTATCGCGGCCATCGGCAGAAATAACGAACTAGGCAAAGGCAACACGCTCCTCTGGAGCATGCCTGCCGACATGAAACATTTCCGGGAAACAACCGCGCTCCACACCGTCATAATGGGGCGGAAAACTTTTGAATCTATCGGCAAACCCTTGCCCGACAGAAGAAACATAGTTATCACTCGGGACGTAAATTATAAAAAGGAAGGCGTAGAAATAGCGCATTCACTCGCCGGAGCGCTCGACCTTGTCGCCGACCAAAACGAAGAGGTTTTTATAATTGGGGGAGCGGAACTTTACAAACAAACCATAGAAATCGCCGACAAGCTTTATATCACGCATGTGGACGCGGAGGATAAGGACGCCGATGCGTTTTTCCCGGAGATTATTCCCATAGTCTGGAACGAGGTTTCGCACACAGAACACTCGGCTGACGCTAAAAATCCTTTTACTTATACATTCTCGGTATACGAAAGATTTATCTAGGCTGATTTAAGGGTCCTCGTCGGTTTTTAGCCTGATGAATATGTCCTTGCCGTCCGGAGATTTTTCTGTGCGGTATTTTCTTTTTTTATTGGTTTCGATTTTCTTAACTATCTCTTTTTCCAAGTCTAATCCCAGAATTTCCGCCATGCCAAGCAAAAATATCGCCACGTCCGCGAATTCTTCGGCGACCCCTTCCTGCCCCAGATTGTGTTTACGGAACGCCTCCGATAGCTCCTCGTGTGCGCGGCAAAATTCTAACGCCACGTCCGTGGTGTTGAAACCCTTCTCGAGCTTGTTCTTCATTACTTCTTTCTGCAATTCTTTGAGGTCTATCATCCCGGTACTAAAATTTTAAGTTGTGAATAATTGTGGTCATTTTTCGTAATCAAAAATTTAGTACGGGACAGGTTGTTATTGGCTAGAATATTCTTCCACCTTATTATTTAAAATCTCAAGTTCAACACCGGCTTTTTTGAGCATTGTTTTGCTCCGCGAAGATGCGTGGTAATCATTTTCGGCAACCACTCTTTTTATGCCCGCGGTAATTGCGAGTTTGGCGCAGACATGGCAAAGTACCATGCGGCAATACAGAGTCGCCCCGTCGAGGGACACCCCGAAGCGCGCCGCCTGAACCATAGCATTTTGCTCGGCATGAATAGTGCGCACGCAATGCATGGACTCGGTGCCGTCTTCGTTGATAGCTTTTTGCATATCGTGGCCTACTTCATCGCAATGAGGCAGCCCCGGCGGCGAACCTACATACCCCGTGGATACCACTCTCTTATTTTGTGCTATAACGCAGCCGCTTCGGCCCCGGTCGCAGGTAGCCCGTGTACCCACATAGTTGGCCATGCCCATAAAGTACTCATCCCAGGAAGGCCTCTTGAACACTTCGTGTTTGACTGCTTTTTTCATTGTTTTAATAGTACCCCAACTAGTCCTTCTTTCCAAGAGCCTTCAAAACTTTCAAATACATGGCTTCCACATTTTTTCTTTGCTTCTCGCCCGTGGTCACATAATGGTCGAGGCCGGGCGCCGCATTTATCTCAATCACATAGTAACTGCAGTTCTTGGGGTCTCGGGTAATGTCTCCCTTTTGGACCATGATATCTACGCCGGCTATACGCAGCCCCATGTCACGGGTTATATTTCGAGTAATCCGGGCAAAGCCAGGGTGAACGACTTTCGTCACGTCTGTCGCGTCTCCCCCGGTGGAAAGGTTGGCATTGTCCAGTAAAAAAATCTTCTGCCCTTTCGGGAGAATACTTTTGAAACTATAGCCTTGGCTTTTTATTTTTTGTTTTATCCGTTGATCGTTAAAATTTATACGCGTGTCTCTCTCGGATAAAATAAAAATCTTCTGTTTTTTTCTGAGAAGGGACAGGATGGAAAGCTTGCCGTCGCCGGTTACCGATAGCGGAGTGCGCTCATAGGCAGAAATTATTTTTTCATCCAACACCACCACCCGATAATCTCTCCCAGGGAGATATCTCTCAATCAGCGCCACCCGGTCAGATTTGAATATCTCTTTGAGGGCGCGCTGTAGTTCTTTCGCGTTTGCCACCTTCTGCACTCCGGAGCCTTGGCTTTTGCTGTTGGGCTTGGCGATTACCGGAAAACCCAGTTTGGCCGCGTATTTTAGACCGTACGAGGCGGTGCGTCCGCTTTTTATAATCCTTGCCCAGTCATCGCTGAAAACTGTCTGCCCAAGAGCTACCGGATACCCTCTCTTTTTCAGAAAAAATTTAGCATAATCCTTATCCCGCGCTATGTCCGAAGACGCAATATGATTGAGGTCCAAGGAATACATGCGAAGAGACCTGACGACGCCGTTTTTATAAATTATCTGCGCCGCAATCCCCCATTCCGGCTCTACCACAATCTTGGCCCCCGCCCGCGGCGCGAGTTTTTTAATCAAGCCCGTCAAATACGGCAAGGTGTTTTTACGAGGTTTTTTATTTTTAGAGCTTTTTTTTATTTTTGACATTGAGATTTTTAAAAATCGGATAAAACATATCCTCTGTCGGCTTAATGCGAAGCTCCGCTTTATTTATTTTTTCCGTAAATTCAAGCGGAGCTCCGGTTATGACCGCAAGGGGCTGGCTTTCTCTGCCTTCGCCCATAGTGAGCACGGCCGCTGTCGCAAGACTGTCGGCGACATTTGTGCTCGAGAACTTTAGGGTCCTGCCAAAAAGATCTTTGGCGCCGCGATAATCCCGGAGACCCCTGAAGCCCGCGTAGCCCAGAGCGGTGCCTACTACCCCTCGGCGCAGTGGCGACAATTTACTGTCAGTGATTAAAATACCCAGATTTTTTATTTTATATTTTTTCCTCAAAACTTGGCGTATATCGGAAGCTGTTTGAAAAGAATTTTTTGGGAGCAAAATCATCCGGCCGTCGCCGTTTGATTCGTCGATGCCGGCGGATGCCAGCACCTGTCCGTCTTTTATGGTCATCCAGACCAGCGAAGTTTTAACGGCAAAATTGCTCTCCTGTTTTATGAGGTCTTCTTTTTGTTTTTCACTTTTAAATTCCTTAGTCCGGCCTTCAGCGAGAGCAGCTATCTTCGAAGTTATCACTAACACCGATTTTTCCGGCAACTTTTTTACATATTTTAAAATAAAAGGTACGAGCTCTTCGTGTTCCCGAAATATTTTGGTTTTGAGTGGCTTAATCTGCATTTTTATATTGTAGCAGAATTGTACCCTGCTTATTAAGCTTCTTAACCGACGCCAATTTAAACCTGTGCTTTGTAAACTCCCTGCCGGAAAACAAAGGTACACCTTTGGTGAAAACGTAAGGCTCTACGGTAAGATACAGCTCATCCAACAGTTTATTGCGGAGACAATAGTCGTACACTTTCGCCCCTCCGACAATACCGACTTTTTTATACTTTTTGCTTTGTAGAAATTTTTTCAAGTCGTAACTTTTGGGATTTAAAAACACCACGGAGCCGGAAATACGGATATCGCGAACCTTGGAAGTTAGCACTATGGTGTTGCGCTTACCCAATTTGTCCTTGGCAACTTCATAAGTATTCCGACCGGCTATGACCGCGTCCATGCGCCCAAGCGCCGCTTGAAAAAAACGCCAGTCTTCCCGACTAGTCCAGTCCGTACCGGACTTGGCATGTTGAGCTATACGCCCGTCTATACTTACAGCGGCAAAAGCTGTAAATTTAATTTTGGACCTCTTGCTGGCCATGCTGACTTTTCTTGCCTCTTAAGAGATAGATGCCCAAGTAGGAAAGCGGGGTGTATAAAAATCCCATGAGCACTTTGTATAGCCACCAAGTGATGATAATACCAATGAGAGTCTTGGTTTCGTATATCCCCGCAAAAGCGACGACCATAAAAAGGGAGCTGTCCAAAAGCTGGGACCAGATATTGGACAAGAGCGACCGGAGCCAAAAAAGGCGCGGGCCGATTTTGGCGCGTACAAAGAAAAAAGTCAGGACATCCTGGTACTCCGCGACAATAAACGCGACAAGTGAAGCAAGGGCGATGCGCCCGGAAACTCCGAATATGAGGTTGTACCCTTCCTGTGCCCACATGCCTTTCTCCGCCCATGGCAAAGAAAGCGACAAAACAGAGTAGACAAGAAACATGGCGGTGGAGATAAATCCAGCTCGTACAAATAATTTTGCCAGACGTTTACCATATACTTCTCCGATAACGTCAGTCATGAGAAATACCACCGGGAAAAAAAAGACCGCCACCGACAGGTGGGATCCGAAGAGAAAAGGCATAATCTTGAGTCCGAGAGTATTTGACGCGAAAAGAGATGAGAGGTAAATCGCCAAACAAATCAGAATTTTTTTATGATCTTTTTCTGAAAGAGGAGGCATGAGCGGATTTATATTCTAATCCTTAACTTCAATGCCCATGGAACGAGCGGAGCCGGCTATTATTTTTACCGCTCCGTCTATGTCCTTGGCAGTCAGGTCAACCATCTTCTTGGCCGCTATTTCTTCCGCCTGCTTACGGGTTATTTTGCCCACCTTGGAAGACGCGTTCTTGCCGGAACCTTTTTCCACTCCGGCGGCTTTGAGTATAAGGCCGCTGGCCGGAGGGGTTTTTACCACGAAATCATAGCTTCTGTCGTCGAAAACGGTAATGTGTACGGAAACCTTATCCCCCGCCATACTTTTAGTGGCGGCGTTGAATTTGGTAACAAAGTCACCTATGTTGATGCCGGCCTGTCCGAGCGCGGGCCCAAGCGGCGGCGCAGGAGTAGCCTTGGCGGCTTCTACTATCAATTTTACTTTTTTAACTGCTTTTTTTGCCATACGATATAGAGATTAGCTTATATTTTCTTAACTTGCAAGAAATCGAGTTCGACCGGCGTTTCGCGGCCGAACATGGATACCAGCACCTTGACCTTGCCACGGTCCTGATCCACGGAACTTATCTTGCCTTCCAAGTCCTTAAACGGTCCGTCATTGATAAGCACGGTCTCGCCCATCTCAAGGTCGATATTGTGGGAAGCCTTGCCTGTATCCATCTTTTTAAACAGATAATCCACTTCCTCCTTCTTGAGTGGCACGGGATTCACTCCTGCGCCCACAAAGCCCGTTACCCTTGGAGTATTCCTCACCACATACCAGGAATCATCGGTAACAATCATATCTACTAATACGTACCCCGGATATATCTTTTCTTCGACTTCCACTCTTTTGCCGCCTTTAATCTTTATTTTCTTTTCCACCGGCACAATGACATTAAAAATCTTTTCGTTCATGCCCAAACTGTCGATACGCTGACGCAGATTTCTAAGGACTACGTTTTCGTAGCCGGCATAGGTGTGTATAGCGTACCAATTTCTTGCCCCTTGGGCTTCTTGTTTGGACATAATTTTCTAAAAGTTAAATTGAAATTACCCGGCCGAGCAGAATGGAGAAGAGGTAATCGAAAACTCCGAGGTAATACGCGACCGCCACGGAAAGCACGATAACGATTATCGTATAAAACAGAGTCTGGCGACGGGAAGGCCATATTACATGCTTGAGCTCTGTTCTGGTTTCTTTCAAATATTCGGTGATTTTCGACATAAGAATTGAATTTCCTCTTAAAAAAGCCCCTCGCAGGGCTCTTTTAATCTTACTCTCTTTGGGCGAAATAGTCAACTATCTGATTTCGTAGGTGATGGTGACGTTCGAGATTATCTTGTTCTCACCCATAGGCAATTCGGGAGAAGGCGCCGCGACTGCTCCACCATCCATGGCTTTTTCATCTTGGGCGAAATTATACATAAGCCCAGGATAATTGCCGTCCTCCGTAAAGTTTACGATGCGCACCAGACGTACCCCAAGATCTTCCGCGAGAGATTCTGCTTTGGCCTTCGCATCTTCGATGGCCATTTTCCGCGCTTCTTCTGTGAGCTCGTCTTCATTTTCAATCGAGAAGTTGGGACCACTGATCTCCCCCACGCTCAGAGCACCCAAGCCCCCGACTATTTCTCCCGCTTTTGTAAGGTCTCGCACTTTGACGGATATATATTCTGAAACTTCATAACCGATTATTTTAGGAGTCTGATTCGGGCAGTATCCTCCGTAGCAAGGCGTTCCATAGTCATACTTAGGGTATGAATTATAACTTTCGGTTTTTATGTCTTTCTTTTCGATACCTTGCTCTGCCAAAAAATCGAGCACGGATTTTTCTTTAGCGACAACTTTATCCTGCGCGTCTTTTACCGCCTTGGCTTCCTCGCGCACAGTAAGGTTGACAAGGGCAATATCCGGAGCTGCAAACACTTCCCCTTCACCCGAAAAGCTGATAGTGTTTCCGGCCGGAGCTCCGCCTCCGATAAAGCGAAAACCTTTGATTTCAGATACGATTTTTATCACGAAGAAAACCGAAACGATAATGGCGAGCATTCCCGCCGCTTTCATTAAATTGGATTTTTCTTTTTCCATATTTTTAATTAGTTAATTGTTAAAAGTTCAACTTCGAAAATAAGTGTGGCGTTCGGCGGAATTACCGGTGGCTTGCCCATTTCTCCATAAGCTTCCTCGGGCGGTATGCGAAGAGTTTTCTTTTCGCCCACCTTCATACCCAAAACCTGTTTTTCAAAACCCGGAATCATCTGACCTCCGCCCAAAGTAAACTCGAGCGGGTCCGTATGTCCGAAGCTAGGATCAACATTGGAATCAAAAGTCGTGCCGTCTTCCAACCGTCCGGTATAATTGAGCCCGACTTTATCGCCTTCTTTGGCCGCTCCTGCCGCGCTTTCTTCCTGCTTAACCTCGTTATTCACATCATTACTCATGGGCTCTTTTTTATTTAAGCTTATAAAAACCAGCACTCCGACAAATACCAAACATATAATAATAGCCACCGCCAAATTCATGCCTTTTTTATTTTCCATAGCTTAATTTTAGCAATAAACCGAGAGCTACACAATATTGACTTCGGGCTCCAGTTTGAGGCCAAATTTATCCTCGACGGAAGCTATAACCTTATGGGCAAGCTCGAGTATTTCCCGGCCGGACGCGCCGCCGTGGTTCACCAGGACCAGTGCCTGCCTCTCGTGAACACCGACATTGCCCTCTCGGTAACCTTTCCAGCCCGCACGTTCGATAAGCCAAGCGGCCGGAATCTTTATCCTGCCCTCGTCTTCGAAATAAGAAATATCCGGATACTCTTTCTGGAGTTTCTCGAGTTTGGCTTGTTCCACGAAAACATTTTTGAAAAAGCTCCCCGCATTGCCTATAAGTTTGGGGTCGGGCAATTTACTCCGCCGTATGGCGGCCACCGCGTCACTGATGTCCTTTGGGCTTTTGGGTGTAACTTTATTTTTTTCGAGATAATCCTGCAAAATCTTATATTCCGTGTTCGCTTGTCCGTCTCGCCGGAGCGACAAAGTCACCGCGGAAATAAAATATTTGCCCTTGAGTTCTTTCTTGAAAATACTGTCACGATATCCGAGCGCGCACTCATCCTGTGTAAAAGTCTTTTTTTGTCCGGTGTCTATCTCGTAAGCCTCCACGGAAATAAGACTGTTCCGAAGTTCCGCCCCGTATGCGCCTATGTTCTGCATCGGCGCGGCGCCCACAGAGCCCGGTATGAGCGACAAATTCTCTATACCCCAATATCCCCTCTCGGAAGCAAATTCCACAAGGTCGTGCCAAATAACACCCCCCATGGCTCGCAAGGTAACAAGGTTGCCCGCCTCTTTGATTACCTCTATACCCTGAAGCTTATTTAAAACCACGATGCCCGGCCAGTCGCGGGTTAAGAGCACGTTGGAGCCGCTGCCCAGGAAAATTTTTTCATTGTTTTTGAATTCCGGCGCCTGAAACAGAGCCTCGAGCTCGGCCTCCGTGCCGATCTCGGCGAAAAATTTAGCGTTAGCGTCAATGCCAAAAGTGTTTAATTTGGATAAATTGTAATTTTTTTCTATTTTCATTTAACTAAAAATCTAATGAATTTCCTTTTCCAGCATTTTCTCTATATCGTTTTCATTGAAAGGCCGGAGCATTTTGCGCAACTCCGGGTCTTGGGAGATATCTATTCCTTGTTTTTCTAAAAGCAGGGCCATCATCTTTATGATTTTAGTGATTTCTTTTTCAGAGATAAGATTGAGCTGAAGATGAGTTTCTTCCCGAAGGTCGTCCAATTTAGTGGTACGGTTCTGCGAAATCAGAACAAAGATTGCCAGCATGATTGCTTCCAAAGACACGGCGGTCGTGAGCAAGCTGAAAGGAAAAGGGTCGAAAATCGGCACACCTTTGATGTGTCCGGTGTTTATCAAAAGCCAGCTTGCAAACACAATTATATTGAACCATAGAAAACGGGGACTCCCGAACCTTGAAGTCATCCAGTCCGCTAGTTTTTCCACGGGCTTTCGTTTGGCATCCGCCTTGGCTTTCATGCTATGAAATATCCTTTTGTGAGCTCCCTCAGTATTGTCACCAAAAAGCCCCTTTAAAAATGAAGTATGATTTTGCGGCATACATATTAGTATGACATATTTTTAAAAATATAGTATTATGGGGGCATGAAAAATTTTTCTAAAAGAATGCCCCGCTTGGGGACCGAAAATGCTTTCGCCGTCATCGGCAAGGCCAAAAAGTTCGAGGAAGAGGTGCTTAAACCGCAAGGGAAACACTTGGTATACCTCCAGATTGGAGAACCGGGCTTTAATACACCCGACAATATCAACCAGGCGGCGATAAATGCAATTAAGGACAATCAAACGCATTACACCGCAACCCCGGGCATAAACCCGCTTCGTGAAGCGGTCGCTAAAAAAGTAAGCCGCGAAACCGGCGGCTCATATACGGCCGAAGATGTTGTGGTAACCTCCGGAGCAAAACCTATTATTTTCTACATGATGAACGCCTTGATCGACCCCGAAGATGAGGTCATAATCCCCAACCCGGCGTACCCCATTTACGGATCGGTTACAGAATATCTGGGCGGCAAAGTGGTTCCTCTGCGCCTGCGGGAAGAAAACGATTTCAATCCGGACATTGAGGAGCTGAAAAAAAGTGTCACCCCGAAAACAAAAGTAATCGTCTTAAACTCTCCTCAAAATCCGACCGGCGGAGTTTTTAGCGAAGAAATAATTAGGGCAATCGCTCAAGTCGCAATGGATAACGACCTATGGGTAATGTCAGACGAGATATACAGCGAGATGGTCCACGACGGAAAACATTTTTCCATTGCGGGCATTCCGGGCATGGAAGAGCGGACGGTATTCTCGAGCGGTTGTTCCAAAACTTATGCCATGACCGGCTACCGCATCGGCTGGGGAGTCACTAAAAATAAAGAGATGGCCGCGGCAATGGAAAGGTTGGCCTGCAATGACACCTCCTGCCCCACTGCTGTCTCCCAGTACGCGGCGCTCGAGGCTGTAAGCGGACCACAAGAAGAAGTGCAAAAAATGCTGGTGGAGTACAAAAAAAGGCGCGATTTGTTGGTAAAATTGGTAAATGAGGTTCCGGGCATGAAATGCCATTCCCCCAAAGGCGCTTTCTACCTCATGGTCAACGTACGCGAACTTTTGGACAAACTCGGAATCACCGCGGCGGAGCTTTGCGACCGTCTTATGAAAGAAGCAAACGTATTGATACTGCCAGGTACGGTCTTCGGTGTCTTTGGTGATGATTTTGTACGCTTTTCTTATGTGTCTACCGAAGAAAATATAATCGAAGGTATGTCCCGAATCAAACAATTCATAGAGTCCCTCTAGTTTCTACTTTCTGATTACCGACACCGAGCCGTCCCGATTCAATTGTATGATTCGGGACGGCTCGCCCGTTATGTCTCCTCCATCTACATACAGGTCAACCGCGCTACCGAAATAATTTTTCGCCTCGGCGATATTTTTTGCGGCCGGCTGTCCTTCAATGTTTGCCGAAGGCGCCAAGAGCGGTCCGGCATGTATGAGCATATTGCGGAGTGAGGGCTCTGCCGGTATCCGGAAGGCCAAACCTTTTGTGCCACGATGCAGATATGAAAACCTGTCATCCAGACAGTCCAAAATTACGCTCACGGGCCCCGGCCAAGATTCTTTTAGCTTGTTTTTCTGCTCGGAGGAGAGCTTTATGGAAAATCTTTCCAGCTCCACCATGTCCCCAATCAAAATTATGCAAGGCTTTTCCGGCGCCCTTTTACGTATATCATAGATGCGCTTTACCGCAGGTTCGTTCAGGGCTCGGCACACAATACCATAAATAGTATCGGTCGGCATTACGGCAATCTTACCTGCCTTGAGTGCACCTATTAAAGAGGGTTTGTTCCAATCCATCTAATAAGATTTGAAATGCACATGCGCTCCGGAGCCGGACATTTTTTTGTAAAAGTTAAGGTCGGGATTTATCTTTTTGGAATGAAATATTATTTGGTCCATGCCTTCCCACAATAAAAACCACGCTGCGGGTTCCAGAAACACCACAAGGAAAGAGAGCATGAGGTTCTCGGCCGGATCTTCAAAAATTATGAAGGTGGCCAGAATCATGGAAATTATGCCCAAAATAACCATACTGATACCCAGTCTGAGGACCCGGCGTTTTTCTTTCTGGAGCGACTTGTACTGCCTTTTAAAGTGTCCGGCGATTCGCTCTTTGATTACAGTTTCATGAGATTCGTTCCGATCTTTTTCGGGCATATTCAAGATAATCTCTATGCCTTCTTCGTCTTTTTTGTCACTTATCACTCCCCGTATCTCATCCAAAAAGTCCACAGAAAGGGCCCGCTTGGAATACGGACGTATGTCAAAGTCGGAAAAAATATCCGTGTATTTTTCAAGCCGGAGAGATATGGCCTGCGTTTCTTCAAAATGTGGAGGGGCCTGAGTCATCTTATAATTGTAGCAACAAACGAGAAGTAAAAACAAGCTATACTCGCTCTACAGTTAAGATATTTATGGTGCGGAGTGAAGCCTCTTTCACCGTAAATTTCATTTCTCCGGACACCACCGTATCCCCCAGCTTGGGAAAGCGGCCCAGTTGCTCCAAAATAAACCCCGCGACTGTGTTGAAATCTTCGTCCTCCGGCAAACTGGTTCGGAAGTATTTATTGAAATCGACTATCGTGGTGTTACCAGCGACCGTAAATCCCATGCTGTCTTGTTTTATTCTGCGGTCAGTCTCGTCGGTTTCATCCGCAATCTCGCCGACTATTTCTTCCAATACATCTTCGAGAGTCACTAGGCCCTCCACTTCGCCGTGCTCGTTGGTCACTAGGGCGACATGAGCTTTTTTGCTTTGCATCCTTTTCAAAACCTCGCTCGCCTTCATACTATTGGGGACAAAATAAGGCGGAACTAAAAATTGCTTTAGGTCGATGTCCGGCCTTTCTTTCCTGAGCTCCGGCAAGAGCTTTTTCGTGTACAGAATGCCGATAACATTATTCAAATCTCCTTGATATATCGGAAGCCGGGAATAGCCGGACTCAACGGCTTTTTTAACTATTAGCTCTCCAGGGTCGGAAATATCAAGCGCGCTAATAGCGGCGCGGGGTATCATTATTTTATCGACGCTCATGTCCGATAAGTTGAACACATTTTCTATGAAATTATGTTCCATCGGTTCTATCGTGCCCGCCTTAGTACCTTCCGATATAACGCTCCTGATCTCCTCCTCGGACAATCTGCTCTCGGTAAAGTTTGTGGAATCGCCAAACAATTTCAAAAAAAGATTGGAGCTGACGTTTAGTATAGTTATAAGCCAGCCGCTTATTCGTGATAGCCACCAGACGGGATAAGCGGCCGCGAGGGCGATAGGCTCCGCATATCTGAGTCCCGTTGATTTTGGAATAAGCTCTCCGATGGTTATGTTGACATAAGACACCAGCGCCACGACTATCGCAAAACTTATGGTATGGGCATGCGCTGCTATAAATGCAATACCGGATTTCTCCAGAGATAGCGCCAAATCGGCGGCGATACTCGCGCCCGCAAATGCCGAGGCGGCAATCGTGATTACGGAAATGCCGACCTGTATGGTGGCAAACAAATCTTCCGGATTTTCCTTAAGAAACTGTATGACCTTGGCTCGCTTATTGCCTTGCTTTATCAGGGCGCTGACGCGGGTTTTTCTGACCGTCACGAGAGCAATCTCGCTCATGGAAAAAAGGCCATTGAGTAAAGTCAGTATTAATACTATAAAAATTTCATAAGCCATTTAGTCTCGTTTTGTTTATTTCACGCCAACAAGTTCCACCTTATCTCCGGTGATGATATCTTCTTCCTGCACTAAGCCGCCCATTTCCTTGCAGTAATATTTATACTCTTTGGACTCCTTATCAAGAGCCGTAAAATCATAAGTTTTAAGACAGTTGGAAAACGCGCCGTAAGGAATCGTGACATTTTCAGTGAGAGAAATTATTTTGCCTTTATCTTCAGCTACACCTTTGTAATATTCCTGGAAATATTCTTCCCCTACCTTGGGGTTTGCCTTCATCCATATACCAGGTTTTGCGCCATCGACTCCGGCGAGCCAAGAGCCATCATGGTCTGCTAAAACACCCTCTTCATAATTGTCCACGTCTTCTCCAAAGTACCATACATTGCCTTCTTTGTCTTGCGCCAAATAGTCTCTGGTATCTTCAATAAGTTCGCCGTCGAGCCAAACCCTATCCCAGTAAACCAGCGTGGCAACGCCCATAACTTCTTTTGTCTCGCTCAAAATTTCGATCTCAATTCGTTCCTTACCTCCGGATGTTTCGCCTTCATAGATAAATTTTCTGCCAACCGGAAGGTTGAAATAGGGATTTGTAATTTTTGTGGTAAATTCCGCGGGATTAATTATCGGATTGTAAATTTTTCCTACCTCTCCTTTATTTTTGCCAATCAACACCAAAATAATGATAATGAGCAAACCTATACCAAGAAACACCGTGATGTTTTTCTTCATACTAATATTGTACTACAAATACACTATTTGGGTCAGTATCCAACTTTTATCATACAGATATTAGAGGATACAGAATATATGGGAAGTTTGCATGCGAAGTTTGTTAACATTGAGGCCTGTTTAAATTCTAATTTTGAAAGCCCTTAATCAATTTTCCCTGTCTCCAAAATTGTAGTATCAGTAATCCAATGACTACATATACGGTCATTGAAACAAGCGCCCATCGATATACAACAGGCTCATTCCCCCACAAGGCTAATATGCCTCCCCATGTCAATGGACCGATAAGAGTCGCAAATAGTTCTGCGATGGTATAAAACGCGAAACCATACGCAAGATTATCTCTGCTTAATAGAGAAGTCAGTAATGAACGTGTTACGGTCCGTATCGATCCTATGAGTAATCCCACCATGCTGGTAAAAACCGCTAAAATTTTGAAAGTTGGGGCAAACCCAACCAAAGGAAGTAAAATGATCCAGCAGAGTAAAATATACTTAAGAATTTTTTTATTGCCAAATTTGTCGCCCAACCAGCCGCAAACGAGCGCGCCTAAGGCCGACATTATTAGAATAGACATTAAAAGGATAGATTTTTTGGTATCGGAAATTGAAAAGACTCTTTCCATAAAAATTGGGTAATTATTAGTGATCGTAAGAAGTGCGTCGCTAAAGAAAAAGAAAGACACCAAGAGTGGCGCAGCGACAGAAATAGCGAAGAATGCTATCATTTTCTTAAAATATGTTTTTGTTTCATTTTTTAACTCATCCGATTCTATTTTTTTAATTCTTGGCTTGCTGTCTTTGAAATAGATCATCATGGGCAGTGCAAGAAGAATGAATAACAGAAGTGACGGAATAAGCGGCAAAAGGCGAGAGCCGGCTAAAGGCAGCACGATAGCCAAACCAACTACTTGTCCAAAATTATTGGAAAATTGTCCTATGCCGGAAGCTCTCGTTCTGTGTTCCGCATCAGAAACATCTTCCAGTAACGTGTTAAAAAATACAAAAGACAGTTGGTAAAAATATTGCCCCATCAAAAACAAGAGCGCGACAAGAAAAATATTCTCTGTACCCATGAAAGCAAATATAACTGCAAAACTATAGCTCAAGAATGTACCGAGTGTCGATATATTTAGAAAATATTTTCTACCCCCATGCTTATCTGTATACGCAGCTAGCGCTGGAGCTGAAAACAACAACATCACGGATGTAATTGCAAAAATAGCATTATACCAAAAATCTGAAAGACCGCCATCAATTACTAACCATTGGGCAAAATAGAGGAGGAAGTTTATGTAAATTATTGAATTTGCAAAATCATACAAAGACCAAAGAAAGAGCTTTTTCTTATTCATTAGATGATTATAGCAACTTATTTACAAGCCAGCAAAGGTTCGTTGGGTCAGTATCCAAATTTAATTATAAATGTTTTGGAAGATACGGAATACATGGAAAGTTTATCTGCAAAATTCCTAAATATTAAAACTGAAGTAGCTATGCTGGCGCCCCCTCAACGCTAATGCCCTTTTCTTTTTTAATCCCGTAGCGCTCTAAGAAATCTTCTCTAGTAATGTACCCCAAAACGCTTTGAAAAGGCAAAACTCCTTTTTCGATTGCTTGATTTAGTCTTTCTTCATTTATTTCTCCACCTTGCGTTATAAGTTGTGACCAAGTATCCAAAGCATTTTTCTCAAGCTCTGCTTCTGTGATTTTTTTGAATCCCAACTTGTGTCCTATGGGGTGATCAATAAGCCACGATTCTCCTATGACAGCTTTGATATGGGGGTGATCCTTCAAGTACCTACTAATTTCTTCAAAATGTTTTAATAGAGTTTTAGGAGTGATACTCATGTCGGGAAATTTATAAATATCTTCAAGATGAAGCTCCATTAAGCTATCATTCGGACCTAACCCATATTTAGCGCCGAACTCAGCAAGACTGGGGATAGAAACTATTTCATATGCAATCGGCCCAATTTGTGGAAGCTCTGGGTCTAATTCAAAATTAGCAAAATTAGTGGCTTCGTTAAGTTTTTTCTGTTCAACTTGAAGGAATTTTTTTACTTTTGACTCCCAGTCATTTGGATTTTCTTCTCTGATTTTGTTAATTGCTTGTTTAATTCCCTCAACATATGCCGGCACAAGCTTCTCTCTCCCTTCAGGGTAAGCATTCTTAAAAGAATCCTCGAGTGACTCAATAATGGAAGTTGTGTTTCCTAGAATATCGGCAAAATCCTGAAATTCTTGTTTGCGACACAAAGCATCAGCAAATCTTAATTGGGCTGATTCTAATTTTTCGATGATAACAGTCTCTTGTTCGCTAACCTCTATTTTCCCTTTTGTGCTATTTTTAAAACCTTCTGGTTTCATGGCAATTTGATTATATCAGTTCAACTGGAAATCCCGAACGTTCGTTGGGTGCCCATCGGGAGTTGAACCCGAATCGAAGGTTCCACAAACCTCCGTGTTAACCATTACACCATGGGCACCATATGCACCTTCCTAATCTAACAGAAAAAAGGGAGATTGCCAATTTTATATGAGTTTTTTGCGCATAACATACTTGGCGCCTTCAACGATGAGCACGTTCAATATAAGCCAGAGGGTTACCGCGGGTAGTGCATATAGAGGCAGGGGGGCGAGGCCGAAAATGTCTCGCATGAACGGTGTGCCCATGGTAAACGCTAAAAGCGACACGGCTATGATGATGCTCCAGTTTAATTTTTTGTTTGAAAAAATATCGTAGGAGAAAAGGGGCATATGTAGGCTCCGGAAAGAAAAGGCAATGACCAGAATGTAAGAGGAGAAGCATACAAAAAATATTGAGCGTGCGGTTTCCAGATGAATGCCCGCCTTAAGCATGCCGTAATAAAGTAAAAACAGGAGAAAGGAAGTAAATGTACCGATACCAAAGGTGAGGAGCTTCACTTCCTTGGTGAAAATCAAGGTTATGTCTTTGCCCGTATATTTTTCCCGGTCTATGACGTCATCAAAGGCAAATGAAAGCGCCGGCAGTGAGCCAGTGAATAGGTTAACCCAAATTATATGAAGCGCGGTCAATGGCACCGGCAAAGCAAAAATCAAACTACCCCCAACGATAAAGACCGCGTCCATGGAGTTCGACATGAGATACGCAAAGGTCTTCCGGATATTGGTTAGTATTTTTCTACCCTCGTCTATGGCTAAACTTATTGTCTCAAAATTGTCATCCAGCAGCACCAGGTCCGCGGCACTCTTGGCGACATCGCTTGCCGTACCAAGGGAAATACCTATATCCATGGCCTTAAGCGCCGGAGAGTCGTTCACGCCGTCACCGGTCATGGCCACCACTTCCCCTAGTTTTTGATAAAGCTGGCCTATACGCAACTTGTCTTCCGGTGTAACCCGGGCGAAAATTTTTATGCGGGGAATTATTTTCAAAAGCTCCTCATCGGAAAGATTGCGAAGGTCGCCGCCGGACAGGACTTCTTCTTCGGTCACATGCCAGCTCAAATCCTTGGCTACCGAAAGCGCGGTGCCGACCAGGTCGCCCGTAACCAACACCATTTTAATACCATGCGACTGTATATTTTTTATAGCCGCAGGAACTTCCGGACGTATGGGATCAAAAAAAGTAAACATGCCCAAAAACTCCATGCCTTTTATAGTGTCCGGTGAAAATTCTTTGTGTCCGCGCTTCTTCGTCATTTTACCCAAGCCGACTATGCGTTTGCCTTTTCTGCTTTCTTTTTCTATCCATTCCTCGATTTTTAAATATTCTTCTTTAGACAATGAGGATTTTCTGAGAAGTATCTCCGGCGCGCCCATCAATATGTATTCCTTATCTTTCTCCGCGACAGAAAACTTGTTAGTGGAATTAAAAGGTAAAATAATGTGGGAAATAGAAGAAGAGAGGAAATGAAGCGGCGTACCGTGTAACCGCGCGGCTTTCACGATGTTTACCTCGAAGGGGCGTCCACGGAAAGTCCAATTTTTTTTATCTTCGCGGGGATTTTCCACCGATACATCCACATTGTAAAGCGCGAGCTCTAAAAGCGACTTTTGTTCATCGGTAAACGCATCCGCCTCGCCTACAACCTCTCCGGCTCCGAGAATTTGCTCGGTACTGTGTATGCCGACAAGTCGCATATCTGCCAATGTCAAAGTCCCCGTCTTGTCTGTCATTATCACCGTGGCGGAACCCAAGGTTTCCGCGGCGCTAAGCTTGCGCACTACCCCTTTTTTCTGCGCGAGGCGGAGCGCCCCGATGGCAAGAATTACAGTGAGAGCGATTGGCAGGGACTCCGGCACAGCCGCCACCGCTACCGCCGCGGACAAAAGCATCATTTCCACAAAAGACCCGCCGCGCAGAACCCCTAAAATCAAAATACCCACGACGAGCGCCAAGACAAACCCGCAGATAAGCCACGCCAAGTGGTCCACGCCTTTCTGGAGCGGAGTTTTTACTTTTTCTGTTTTGGAAACTATGCCCGCTATGCGACCCAACTCCGTATTGTTGCCAATCGCAAAAACTGCCGCCAAGGCATAGCCCTGCACCACAAGAGTTCCGGCATGAGCAATATTTTTCCTGTCGGTAACCAAGGCGCTTATGCCAACCGCGGACTCATTTTTTTCTACAGGCATGGATTCTCCCGTAAGAATGGCCTCGTCAACCCGAAAATTGTTCACGGATATTATGCGGGCGTCCGCCGGAATACGGGCACCGTACGCAAGCTTCAAAATATCTCCGGCAACAACCAGCTCCGAATCAATCTCCTGCTCCATACCCCCGCGAATCACTCTCGCGCGGTCCTTGATATAAGTCTTGAGCTTATCCAGGGTGTTTTCCGCGTTGTATTCATGATAAAAACCAAGCATTACGTTTAAAAGCACGGCAAATATGATAACCCAGGTATCCGGTCCTTCGTGCAGAAATGCCGTAAGCATGGCAGCCGCTATCAAAAGAAAGATTAGCGGACTCAAGAACTGTTTCAAAAATAAAACGAGGGGGTTAGTCTTGCCCTTGCCTTTGAAAACATTTTTGCCATATGCGGCCAAGCGCGCCGCCGCTTCTTTGTCGTCTAAACCCTTTTCGGAAGTTTTTAAATCATCAAATGTTTCCGGTACGGACAATGCCCAAGGTTGTATGTTTATCTGCATAAAAAAATCACATGATAAGGTAAATGGTAATCACGGAATCATTGTACCAATAGCCGCTCAAAAAAACAAAGCCGGTTAAATTTGTTTTATTTGGAGTTCCGGAGCAAAATCTCCGATTTTTATATCAAATCTGACTCTGCCGATTATCTGCCCTCTCTCCGTCTTCACATCCACCCGCCACGCCCCCGGAAAAATATTTTCTTTTTTGGAGAAACCGCGATAGCCGCCGTCTCTGCCGCCCAAAACCGGAAAGCTTATCCGGCTCGAATCCACCCATTCGCCTTTTTCCTCATCAAAATACTGCCAAGCGTGGGTTATATTTATGTTGAGGCCGGCCGGAGCGAACACCGAGCTCCAGACGTAAACACCCTCGCCCGCACGAAGGTGTATCTCTTTCTTAAAACTCCATTTTTTATACCACTCTGTTTCTGCCTCACCCACGACCAGATACCCTCCGCCCGGCAATTTTTGGACCGAGTGATAAACCGCTCCCGTCTTTAGAGAAAGGGGTATCGGGGGAATGACATTAAAGAAATAAAGCAGGTTCATGGCGGCCCAGACGCCAAAAATCGCCAGAAATAAAGTCCGGTAATTGTCTTTGTATTGAAAGTGCGCGACGCGGGCGATAAAAAATATAAAAATGCTGATAAAGATCAGGCTAGCGGTTCCGCTCCATAGAAAAATTACCACTCCCATCTGCCGGAGGATGACCGGCAAAAAATAAATGAAGAAGGAAAAAAGCGCCAAAAAATATATGCCCACCTGAAAAACCAGCTTGGAATATCTTTTTTTGAAAAATTCATTGCCTATCATGATAGCAAAAAGAGACAGGACAAAAAAACCGGTGGCCACAAAGGAAGCGCTCTTGCCGTAAAAAATGGTAAAGGCGCTGAAAAGCCCGCCGAAAGTGAACTGGAGGATAAGGGGTAAAAATTCGTAAAGCACAACGGTAAACTTGTTGCGAAACTTTCCCGTCTCGTAAAGATTTATCAAAAAAATGCTGGCGCCCGCAAGCAGGAGATAAAAAACTATCAAAATATTATCAAAAAGATAGTCTACCCGCCTTAGAGTAAAGTAATCTATCAAAAATCCGGTAATCAGAGTGCCGGATGACAAAGCCGACTCGTGCTTGTGAAAAAAATCTTTAAGATTTTTAAAGGAGAATCTATTCGTATTCATTGGTGCCCAGGGGGAGATTTGAACTCCCATGCCCTTGCGGGCGCTACCACCTCAAGGTAGTACGTCTACCAGTTTCGCCACCTGGGCAAAGCAGACTAACGTTTGGATTATAGCAAACTATTCGGCAGCTTTTTCCACTACTTCCGCTTCCGCCGGCGCTTCCGGTTCCATTATTTTTTCTTCGACGGCAACGGAACGCATCTTGCGGCGAACGTCTTTTACGGCCTTCTCGCGTATGTAGTAAAGCTTGGAGCGGCGGGCTCGGGCTTTCTTAGTTACTTCAATTTTATCCACCAGCGGAGAGTACAACGGGAAAATTCTTTCCACGCCCACGCCACTTGCCACCTTCCGTACGGTAAATGTGGCTCCCGCTTCCCGGCCGTGCTTCCGAGCTAACACGATACCTTCAAAAGACTGCAGGCGGTATTTGCCCTTTTCATCCAAAATTTTAGAAGAAACATTTATGGTGTCTCCCGCCTTGAAATCAAGAGCTTTGCGGGCTTCAATATCCACCGGACTAAACTTTATTTTCATTATTTTATTTCCTGCCATAGCAAAAGCTACTTTAACATAAAGGGCAAAATGAATCAACTGCTAGGCAAATTCCTGCTGATAACAAGAAACGCAATACACTATTTCGGGCCGATCGGGAGAAAAAGCAGTATTAATTTCTTGTTCGCATTTTGCACAATTCCTTTTCCATAAACGGGGCGGGTTGAGACGCGCAAAACGCGAATTAGATCTACATTGTGGACAAATATGCGGAACCGGCATATTCATTTTTTTTAACAGATTATATTCCAGAATACCGATTTTATACCCACGCTTGCATTCAACACAACCAAGAACATGTTCAGTGATAGTTTCTAGTGTTGTGCTAATGTTTTCAGGCAAAGCGTCTACAGGTAATGTACTTTTATGCTCCGTTGGTTCTTCGTCGTACCACGTAAATCCTTCTGAAAGCGCTTCCTCTTTTGTCTTTGGGAAAAATTTCATCGCATCTGTTTCGTTATAAGCAAACAAGCTCATTTGGTGAGGGAAAAATTCTCCATAAGCCCAAACGCGATTTTGTGGATCGATATAAGGATTTACTTTCATATCTTCTATTATTATTGCTTTGAGTTTTTCATACTCTTCTTTAGAATATTGTTTATTCAAAATACAGTAAGACTTTCTTTTTAAATTTACACAACCGAAACAATTTTTTGCAGATGATGAGTACATACAATATTCTGTATTATATGTATCTGGATAACCGCTGAAGGAGAACTTTATGTTACTTGCCTTTTCTCCAGTAGAATGAGTTTCATAAATCAGATCAACATTTGCACCCCATCCTGAATAGTCGTAACAATCTTTTGCTGTCGGCACCGTTACAAACTGACAATAACGAGAATTCTCGACGCTGGTACATAAATAAAGATCTCTGGAGTTCTTAGATTCGAATACATATTCCCCGGTAACATTTAAATTTAGGGAATTACCCGTGTACTCTCGATAAGGTTTTGTAAGCCAAAAGTTTTCTGCTTTTTCTTTAAGCGCTTGAAGATTATTGAAGGATTCTAAGCCAAATTCTTTTACTTTTTTATCATATTCTTCTTTGGAATATTTAACATTAAAAATATAATTTGTGGCCCCGCGAAGATTTACGCATCCAATACAGTTTGTACAGTTATAGCAATTTCTAGAAAACCAAACGTTCGTACACGCGTCACATTCTTCGGAAAAATAAGTAGCGTAACATTTATTAATGCCTATCGACTCATAGCAAAGCTCAGACTCTCTAGCGCGCAGACAGTCAGAAGAGTCTTTTAACTTAAAGAGAATTGACGAGTGAGCAACATTTTCACAATAATCTGCCCAAAAAGTAAGGTAGCAATTTCGAAGCCAGGTTGCCCCGTTACAATATTCTGAATTTATCATGGTTGGACCGAGAACTTCTGCGGCTGCCCATGGTGTCTTTCGAGAAAGCTCATAAAGTTGTTCGAAAAAAGGTCGCTTGGGATCGTAATCCATTCCATATTCTGTACCGTCCCAGTTATCAGACCACCAACAACCAGAACAAAAAACTCGGACAGAATTATCTTTGTGATACATGGTCAGCGTACGCTTCCCACAATTGTCACAATCACGCCAATAAACTGTCCAGACATTTTTTGACGCCTCCCTCCGAACAAGTCTGCATTCCGGACACCATGTCGGCGGCGGGACTTTTATTTTTTCGTAATAGAGAAAATCTTCCGGCTCAATAGTGAACTCTTTTCTGCAGTTTTGGCAAGCTTGCACTGAATTAGTTGAATGTGTCCGGTTCTCGGATTCCATCTGTTCATTTTAGCACTTTTTCGAATTCTTTAGGCAAAGGTGACTCTATTTTAAGAAAATCCCCTTTTAGGTTCTTGAACTCTATGGACTTTGCGTGAAGCGCAAGCCGATTGATACCCTTGGGTCGGGGTTTCCCGCGATTATACAAATCGTCCCCGACCACGGGGTGATTTAAGTATTTCATGTGCACGCGAATCTGGTGCGTGCGGCCGGTCTTGGGTCGGACCTCCAGAACAGTAAAATCTTTTTTAATCCTTTTCAACACTTTGAAAAACGTTTCCGCTTCTCGCAGCTCGCCGCGGGCCCCGCGGCCGGCAAGCCATTTGCGGAAATCGTTGGGGCTTCTACCGATGGGTTTTTTTATGAAACCCCTCTCCTCCTTGACCGAACCGGACACAATGGCGAAATATATTTTTTTAACGCTTCTCTCCTGAAATTGCTCTTTCAAAAATTCGTAGGCCTTTTGGTTTTTTGCCAAAAGCAGGACGCCAGAAGTTTCTTTGTCCAACCGGTGCACTACTCCCGGCCGCGCAATTTCGCCCAATGGTTCACCCACGTTTTTCATCCTAGGGTAATTTTTCAGGACCCAGTCGGTAATTGTTTTTTCCTTGGTCTTACCGTCGGGATGCACGGCAATGCCGGACGGCTTGTCTATAACCAAAATGTCTTTGTCCTCGTATAGGATTTTTATTTTCATTTGTGCCCTTGGTAGGAATCGAACCTACATCAAGGCCTTAGAAGAGCCTCGTTCTATCCATTGAACTACAAGGGCGGTTGTAAATAACGGACAGACTGTGTGCGCGGTGAGGGACTCGAACCCCCGACCTTCCCGGTGTAAACGGGTTGCTCTACCAACTGAGCTAACCGCGCAAGTATCTTACAAGTTATCATTTTTAGAGCGACGGGTCAACGACTCCCGCGGGAGAAGCCATAATTCCCCGAGACCTTTGCTCTCGGTCGGAGAAAATTTTTAATGTGTTTTGAATCTTCTGTTCCCGTATGCTTGACGTGCCTAAAGGCACGCCGGACACAACCGCATTAAATTCTTTGCTCGTTTCGCGGAAAAGGGAAAAACCAAAAACAAAGAATGTGGCAACGATGCCGAATGCAAGAACAAGAATAAGTTCCCAGCCCATATTGGGATTGGCATGAAATCCTCCTTTGCGGAAGTGTGTCTTTTTTTTAAATAAATTTTTAATGTCTATTTTTTTCATCCCGTACGAAATAGGACGCGTACGCTTACGCTCTTTCCTCTGTTTTATTGTTAATAATTCGTTTCATATATATTATA
>JALYJR010000022.1 GCA_030775165.1 bacterium
TCTTTCAAAGAGATGGAAGAATTTTTCAATTCGTTATAAATACGGATTAGCATCAGAATTTTTCTAGATAATCAGATTTTTATTGATTCAAAACGTTAAGTACCTACACCTCTTGCGCCAGCTTTTAAAAAAACCATAAATTTGCTATATTGACAAGATGAAGCTCATTTTTGATAAAAAATATAAATCAATAGAAAGTTTTAACGAGCACGACATTACAGACTTTTCTGTTTTTGTCGGTGTAAATGGTTCGGGAAAAACCCATCTCCTAAAAGCTATAAAAGAAGGATTCGTGAAAGCTGACGAAATCCCGATCGAAACCATCTCATACTTCAATTTTCAGACATTTCTTGTTAAAAATCAAAAGGAAATAAATTACAGAAAGATTGACGATGATAAACTTCAGGCATGGAATTTATTGAATAATAGTAAAATAGTTTTTGAAAAGTACGATAAACGAGTCAAAGCATTAGTAGGGGAAGTGGAAAATCCATATACAGTAGAAATTCCCGAGGAAAAAAAGGAGGAATTTAAAAAGATACAAAAAACCTTACTAAATTACATTAACCAAATCGTAACGGATGGAAAGATTAGAAAATTACTAAAAACAGGAATTTTCGAGTCTAATAAATATGCTTCAGAAATGAATCAAGTAGAATTTTTTAAATTCGCAAATTATAATCCAGATGATTACGAACTTCTGGAAAGTCTTAGCGAAATTTTCCTAGATTATCATCGTAAGATAAAGGTAGCCAGTTTACCCAAAAAAGAAGATGGCGGAGGGTTAGATGAAAATCAAATAGAAAAACTTTTAGAGAAATCGCCTTGGAATTTCGTGAATGCCATGTTTAAAGAATTTAACTTGCCCCATGTGATTTCATCTCCCGATGTCTCGATTGCAAACTTAGTAAATAGTCAAGTCTTACCTTTTCAAGCAAAGCTTTCTATGGGGGGTGAAGAAATGGATTTTGAAGATTTGTCTTCAGGAGAAAAAATACTGTGCGCGTTAGCCATAACAGTATATCAAGATAATAGTTCCGAATTCCCTAATTTATTGCTTCTCGATGAAATAGATGCCTCCCTGCATCCATCAATGATTAAAAATTTATTGTATGTGATAGAAGATGTTTTTTTAAAAAAGAACTGCAAAGTTATTCTCGCCACGCATTCTCCAACCACCTCTGCTATTGTGCCAGAAGACTCTTTATTTGAAATCCAAAAAGGGAAAGTATTAGAAAAAATAAAAAAAATCCCACAATCAAAAGCAGTCGATATTTTAGGGGAAGGTATTATGACTTTAGAAAAAGGGCTTAAAATATTTGACGCAATTTTTAAAAAGGAATTGACTATAATATCGGAAGGTAAAAATCAGCATCATATAAAAAAAGCAATTGAGGTGCTAGATAAAAGTTTAACTGAAAAAATACAGCTTTACGAACACGATTCAGGGAGCGGAGAAGCGGATCTTTTTGGGTTATTTGAATTTATTAAAAAAACAGACATTCAAAAAAAAGTTCTTTTTGTGTGGGACTGTGACGTTAAAGCTAAGGTAGACAAAAGAACAGATTCTGCTAAAGTGATAAAATTTTGTTTTGAAAAAAATGATTCTAACACTATTTGTCTGAACGGAATTGAAAATTTATATGATGGAAGTTGGTTTACTGATGATATAATAAAAACAATAACAATAACTGAAAACGGTGAAACTGTTACCAGCAAAATATTTTCAGAAAATAACAAAAATAAATTTTTAGAGAAAATTAAACTGGATAATAGCCAGAAAACATTTATAAATTTTCAGGCCTTGATAGAAAAAATCAAAAGTTTAACGTAAAGAAGTTTTTAGAAACTCCCCAATTATTTTCCTATCTCTCTTGAGCCATAGGATATTGCCTTCGAGGCGTTCGAGGACTTGGTCGATGGAGCGTTTGGCGCCCGGGGCTTCGTGAGTAGCAAAGAATTTTTTGATGCCGTGGAGGTGCTTGCTTTCCGCGCTGCCGCCGATGGCCTTCATGGCGCGGCCTAGGGTCAGGCCGCCTTCGCCGTAGCGGGTGACGAGTGTCTTCCAATTCTTTTTCATGAAATTCCACCAGATATCTCGGCCGGCAGGGTTTGCTCCTACTCCGGAGAGAATGCCGACGCTGTCTTGCGGGCGTACATCGGAGGACATTGCAAAGGCGCAGGCGCGGGCGAGTAATTTTTTATTCCTGAAATCACCCAAGCACCCCCCGATGCGGTTCTTTTCTTCATGCAAAGTTTCTTTTTTGTAGAGTTTTAGGAACTCGTCGTATTCTTTTGGTCCGCCCCATGTCGCCACAATAGAATATATAGCTCCTCGGAGGTCAGGGGAGACATGCGAGCCTTTTTTTATTTGCGCGAATTTCTTGCGAGCCTCGGCAATTATTTTTTTATCGCCCGTTTGCCCTGCGCGGTCAATCGCGAGGGAGCGGAGCAGGGCATCGGTATGATGTTCGCCTTCCTTTTTAGTCCATCCGAGTTTTTGTGCGAGGGGAGAAAAAAGTTCCAGAATCAACTTATCCAATTTTTCGTCGGTTCCAGAGTTGGCGAGGAGTTGCTTCAGGCGTGCCAGTCCGCTCGCAATTTCGAGCCAGACGGTGTAATTATTTTCGTGCTTGTACGCGTCCAAAAATTCCAGGGCATCGGTCGTGGGTATAGTACCCGCTTCCGACAGGGCAAACAGGTCGCGGATAATTCCGAGTCTGTCTCTCGGGCTCAATTCCTTGCGCTGTATGGGCCCGCGGAGCTTTTCCAGTAATTCCTTGGAATAAGCGGTCCGGTAAAATCCCGCCTCGCCAAAATTGATTTTTAACCAATCAAAATTCTTTCTCGGCACAAGTTTTATCTCGGCACGCATATTTTTCTGCTGAAAAATTGCTTTGCTCACGCCGTCGCGTTGCGCAGAGCCTTTCCAAAACTGTGTCTTCGACGAATTCACAATAGGGATTTGCCAGACGGTTTTGTCCTTCGCTTTTTTCTTGGACATAGGGCTTGCAAAAAATCTTTCTTGAGATAAAGATAGATCGCTGTTTATTCTGACCACCGGGTAGCCGGGTTTACTGGTCCAGTTGTGCATCATTTTCGATACGGGCTTGCCCGAGACTTTTTCGAATGCCTGCCAGAGGTCTAAGGTCGAGGTGTTTTGGTAACTGTGTTTTTTCAAGTAGTGTCGCAGGCCATCGCGGAAATCTTTCTCGCCCAGATAATCCGCGAGCATGCGGATAAGGGAAGCGCCTTTGGAATAAGAAACTTCGTCGAATATCTCGCCGATTTCGTCCGGATGATGTACTTCGACTTCTATGGGGTGGGTGGTTTTAAGGGCGTCGAGCCGTAGAGCGCGGCCTGTGTCGTCAGTTGAAAATTGGGTCCAGATGTCCCAGGAGGGGAAAAGCTTGTCCACCGCTAGGTATTCTATGTAGGAAGCGAAGCCTTCGTTTAGCCACAGGTGGGTCCACCATTCCATGGTTACCAAGTTGCCGAACCATTGATGCGCGAGTTCGTGCGCGACGACGAGCGCCACCCATTGTTTGTTTCCGACAGAAGAGTGCGCATCATCCACTAAGAGTGCGCTCTCGCGATAAGTGACTGCGCCCCAGTTTTCCATGGCGCCCGAAGAAAAGTCCGGAATGGCTATCATGTCGAGAGCGGGCAGGGGATATTTGATGTCGAAATATTTTTCGTAGAATTTTAAAATTTTCTCCGCACAGTCGAGCGCGAACTTGGCCTGATGTTTTTTACCGGGCGTCGTAAAGACGCGGACGATTCTGCCACCGGCGCTTTTTTTCTCCAAATATTCAAAATCTCCGACTATGAATGCCAAAAGATAGGTAGACATTCGAGGGGTAGGGGAAAATTCTATGACATCAAAACCGGCTTCGTGTTCTCGGGCTGATACGGGCAGAGTGTTGGAAATAGCGGTCTTGCCTTTGGGCACGACGAGGGATACGCGGAAAACGGCTTTTTGCGCCGGTTCGTCGAAGCACGGAAAAGCGCGGCGCGCATCCGTCGCCTCGAACTGGGTCGTGGCCATGTGATATTCTTTCTGATTTTTTCCTTGGCCTGCCACATATCGGCTGCGATAAAATCCGCGCATCTTGTCATTTAATATGCCTTTGAAGACTATGACGAGTCCCCACTTGCCCTTGGGAATTATTTTCGGCCTCGCCCGTAGGCCTATGGCCGAGGGAAAAGTTAAAGTCGCAGTTTCTGCTTTTTTGTCATAGCTAATTTTTGCAAAAAATTTTTCACCAAGTAAAACAATGTGCGCAGTCTCAATATCGATTTCCTTGGAGTGGAGGGTGATACTTTTTGTATTTTTTAAAACCGAAAGGCGGATGGTTTCGATTCCGGCAAAAGTGAAATTTTCCAAGTCGGGCTTGAGTTCGATTTTGTATTCGGAGGGCACTATGTGTTTAGAAAGACGCACGCTTTTCTTCATGATTTTCAGTATATCTTTTTTTGGCAAAAATGCTAATATATAAGGGTGGAAACGCAAAAAGACGATCTCGGCTATACAATCAAAACATCTGTTTTCGAGGGGCCTTTTGGCGTACTCCTTGACCTCATAGAAAAGAGAAAGCTCTTTATCAACGACGTATCTTTGGCGCAGGTAACCGAAGACTATCTGGCGTACATGAAAGAGCTGGGGGGATTGCCGCCGGCGCAGGTCTCAAGCTTTGTCGTGGTTGCCTCCACCCTCCTTCTTATAAAATCCCGCTCTCTCCTGCCTTCTCTCGAGCTCACTTCTGAAGAAGAAGGGGACATACGGAACCTCGAAGAGCGCCTCAAGCTTTACGAACTTTTCACCCGCCTCGGCGGCAATATCAGAAGTAATTTTGGCAAGACAATGCTTTTCATTCCGGAAGAACGCAGGCAGAGTATTGCAGTGTTCTTGCCGGACGAGCAGATTACCCCCGAGTCCATGATGGTCTTGGTGAAAAATGTTCTGGGCTCCATGCCTTCAAAAGTTTTCATGCCCGCAGTGGAAGTGCGCAAGGTTATCAGCATCGAAGAAATGATAGACAATCTTACCGACCGTATACAGAAATCTCTAAAAATGAGTTTCAAGGACCTGCATGGCCAAGGCAGCAGCGCCCGCACGCGGGAAGAGAAAGTGGTTGTCATCGTGGGATTTCTTGCTATGCTGGAGATGGTCAGGCAGGGGCTCATAGAAGCCATGCAGGAGGACCACGGCGGAGATATTATTATGGAAAAGATGCTTGCATCATCCTCGGGCGGGGAATTAACGACAGAAACCAATGAGTAATGATTTGGAAGCGAAAATAGAAGCGGTGTTGTTCTTTAAGGGCGAGCCCGTGTCTCTAAAAAAACTGGGGGATATTTTAAAAGTTTCTCCCGGAGAAATGCTTGAAGCAATCGCGAGCCTAAAGGTGAACTTGGAAAACCGGGGCATCTCTCTCATGGAAAATAATAATGAGTTTGCCCTTGCGACCGCACACCAATTTGGGCAGCTTATAGAAAACCTCCAGAAAGAAGAGCTCAACAAAGGCTTGTCCAAGGCAACGCTTGAAACTATGTCTATTATTTTATACAAAGGCGGCGCGAGCCGCGCGGAAATCGATTATATCCGCGGGGTCAATTCGAGCTTTACTCTTCGTGCGTTATCCGTGCGCGGCCTGGTAGAAAAAACTAACGACGAGCGGGACAGTAGGCGATATATCTACAAGCCGAGTTTTGACACTCTTTCGTATTTGGGCGTGCGTTCCGTAGAGGAATTGCCGGAGTGGCAGGAGGTAAAAGGCTCTCTCGAATCCGCCGCCAAGAACCTGGAAGAACTTTCCGCAAAAGAAGAATCAAGTCCCCCCAACGCCTAGAGATTGTTATCTACTTTACCTGACTAAAGTGGAATATAAAACGGAAAAACGAATATGTCAGAACTGCACACAAGGCTTTATCATTGAGCCCGACGATTTTGGATTTTATGAAAAAATGAAAGTACCTGCGCCGACTTTTTGTCCGGAATGTAGACTTATACGCAGGCTATCTTTCCGCAATGAACGATATCTATACAAGCGCACTTGTGAATTATGCAAAAAAGAAGTTCTGTCTGTCTATAATGCGAACATAAAAAGAAAAGTATTCTGTCCTGCGTGCTGGTGGAGCGATAACTGGAATCAACTAGAAAATGGTAAAGATTACGACTTCAGCAAACCATTTTTTGAGCAATTTAAAGAACTGCAAGAAATTGCTCCAGTGCAAAGCCTTTTTCTCCATTACCAGACTATAGTTGATAGTAATTACAACAACCTCGCGGGGTACCTTAAAAATTGCTATATGGTTTTTCATGCTGACCATAATGAGAGATGCATGTATGCAAGCGGACTGAAAATGTCCAATGATAGTCAAGATGTTCTCATGCTCCAAAAATCTGACCTATGCTATGAGTCAGTAAATATAACAAAAGGGTATCGGAATTTGTACTCCGTAGACTGCGAAGAATCCTCGAACATCTATTTCTCTAAAAATTGCCTGAACTGCGCAGACTGCATAGGATGTGTAAACTTGAGAAATCAGAAGTATTGTATTTTTAATAAGCAATATACCAAAGAAGAGTATGAGCTTAAAGTTAAGGAGCTGGATTTATCAAACCATGAAAATCTTCAGAAATGCTTTAAAGAGGCGCAAGAATTTTGGTTGAAATTTCCGCAAAAGTATATGCATAGCAGGAATAATGTAAATAGTTCAGGAGATTACATTTACCACTCTAAGAACACTTTGCAGTCATATGAAATGGTTGGTGCGGAAGATTGTAGATATTGTCAATTTGCTAGCACAAAAACATCAAAAGATTGTTATGACTATACTGAATATGGGGAAAATGTAGAAATGGTATATGAAACATTATTACTAGGAGATGGAGGTGCTAATGTGAGGTTTTGCATACAAGCAGTTTCAGATGTGCGAGATGTTGAATATTGTTATGGTATAGCAAGTTCATCAAATCTGTTTGGATGTGTTGGTATGCGAAAAAAACAATATTGTATTTTAAACAAACAATATACAAAAGAAGAGTATGAAGAACTGATTCCTAGAATCCGTAAGCATATGGAAGACATGCCTTATATAGATGAGCACGGCAGAAAATATAGTTACGGAGAGTTTTTTCCGTTTGAGCTTTCATCATTTGGATACAATGAATCGACTGCACAGGAGTTTTTTCCATTGGAAGACAATAAAGCACTGGAAAAAGGCTATGCTTGGAAAAACACGGAAGAAAAAAGCTATCAACCCACCAAATCATGGAAAGATCTGCCTCTAACCATAAAAGAAACAGAGGACAATATCACAAGTGAAATCATATTATGTGAATCATGGGACATAGATCCCAAACAAGCAAAAAACCACAACTGCACGAAAGCGTTTAGGATATTACCCCAAGAACTATTGTTTTACAAAAGTATGAATATACCACCTCCCCGTAAGTGCCCCAACAGCAGGCATTTTGACAGAATACAGTTTAGAAATCCCTTAAGACTTTGGCATAGAAAATGTATGTGTAATACAAAACATTCTCACCATACGGAACATTGTGATATTGAGTTTGAAACCAGCTATTCACCTGACCGCCCGGAGATAGTTTACTGTGAAAAATGCTACCAAGCCGAGGTTTATTAAATAGTTTACTTAATCAAATTACTTTACTTAACTAAAGTGGAATAGATCAATGAAGACTAAAACAGAACTATTTATTTTTGCTGGGACAATTGTAATTTTGGCACTTTTGAGACTGCCGATGGAGAGTAGCGACGTGTTTATCTTGCCCTTTCTTGTTTTGGTTTTAATCAGGCTTTGGTATTTAATCCAAAAAGGCGAATTATTAGTACAAAAAGAGGTTTTTAACTTCAAGAATGCTAAAAAAGCGGGTCTCTTATATTTTTTCCTCACAGTTATCGTTATATTAGCGCTATGGTTTTTCAGGAATAAAATTTCTTTACCAATCTGGCTGAGCGATAATGACTGGGTATGGTTTATAAGTTTTCATGTTTTATTTCAGGAGATTATATTTAGAACTTATTTAATTAACAGATTAAAAGTAGTGTTTAGCAGCCCTCTTGCGATATCCCTCCTTTCGGGAGCAATTTTTGGAGGTATGCACTTCATTTTACCAAATGCCGTACTGATAGCTACGTTCACTTTTTTTATGGGAACCTTATGGTCTTATCTCTACTATAAATACCCCAATTTAATTTATGTTTGGCTTTCCCACTTAGCGATAAACTTAAGTATCAACTTTTTTTATCTGTAAATCAGTATTCAATACTTATAGGCACTCGGGGTTGATGCTTAAAACATAGTCGCTGATGACATTTTGTCCGGCGAGGTATTCGGCGCCCAAGAAACCGCCCAAATTGGCTTCGGCGATGAGAGTCTTATACCTATCAGTAAAATTTTTCGCGAGTGGTAAGTATGACCAGTGCCATTTTTCTTCCTGATAGCCCGCAAACCTGCCGGTTCCTTTTTCATCATAAGTTTGACAGAATCCGTAGCTCGGAGCGTTTACCACAAGCCAGTCGTATATTTTCTTGCCCTTGCCGGCTTCAAAAAAAGCGGGTATGGCGTAATAGATATCTATATCCGTGCCCCAGTGATGCCTAGACGTGCCCGGTGTCGCGCTGTACTCCAGTATCTTTTTAAAACGCTCGAAACCGTCCGGAATACTTTCCGGCAAACTTTGCCCGTCCACAAGTGTTTCTCCCGTCCATTTTTTATTCCAGATACCTGCCTGATAATCGAAATTTCTTGTCGCCGAGGCGATTTTCAAATCTACTCCGTCCAGTAGTGCCGCCGCCCTCATGAGCAAAAACGCATCCCAAGTTTCCTTGCGTAGGTACATCTGGTGGGGGAGCGTTGTGTATTCCGTTGGTATCAAAACAAAATCCGTCCGTAGCGCGGGGTCGAATTTGCCCATGAGGTATGCTTTTTCTTCCTCTATTTTTTTTGTTTCTTCGAGTAGCAGTAATTCTTGATACGCCTTTTCTGCCCTTTCTTTCTCTTTCAGGTCGAGCAGAGAAGAAGTGATGACAGGTATCAAAAATAATATAAGAATTCCGAGCGGTAGAGCTATTTTTAGATGTTTTCTTTCCACTAAGGGACAATACCACAGGGATGCTTTTTGAGCAAAAAAGTTATATATTATATAGATAATGGAGGCTCAAACCAAAGTTTGCCATAGCTGTAAACAAGACTTCGTTATTGACCCGGATGATTTTGGATTCTATGAGAAAATAAAAGTTCCGGCTCCAAGCTGGTGCCCCGAGTGCAGGCTACTTCGGAGAATGAACTGGTATGGCTACCGTATCCTATACAAACGCAAGTGCGATTTTACCGGCGAAAATATTATTACCATTTATCATCCGGACCTGCCTTACAAGGTCTACAAACAGGATATCTGGTGGTCTGATAAATGGGACCCTAAAAGTTACGGCAGAGACTATGACTTTTCCCGACCCTTTTTTGAACAGTTCAAAGAATTGATGAATGAAGTTCCGAGAGCGGCGCTGCACACCGAATATACTACGATGGTAAATAGCGACTACTGCAACGCCGCAAGTTTCCAGAAAAACGGATACCTGTGTTTTCGTCATATCGACGGGGAGGACTGTGCGTATACAAATGGCGTCCGAAACTCCAAAGATTCGCTGGACATAGCTTATTCTCATGACCCCGAGCTTTGTTACGAAATAGTGGATTGCCGCAAATGCTTTCAAACTTTTTTTTCCCAAGATTGCGAAAATTCCCAGAATGTTTATTTTTCGCGCGATCTGGTTAATTGCACCGACTGTTTCGGGTGCATCTCACTAAGAAATAAAAGTTACTGCTTTTTTAACGAGCAGCTAACGAAAGAGGAATTTCAAAAAAAGGTGAAAGAGCTAGATCTGGGATCTTTTGAAAATATTCAAAAATATAAAAAGCAGGCACACGAACTTTCGCTGAAATATCCTCGGCGGGCGTATCAGGGCAGAAATAATGTGAATGTATCCGGAGATTATATATATAATTCCAGAAATGCCAAGGACGTTTATGTTGTCAGCGATTCGGAAAATATAAGGTATGCCCAGCTGTTTATAACGGGTGGCACTAACAATAGCTATGATTTTACGGCATTCGGCGCGGATTCGGAGCTGGTATACGAGGCGACTTGGACGGGCTACAACACTTATAATGTTAAATTTAGTGTCTGGAATTATCGTACTCATGACACTGAATATACTTTTGGATGTCATGGTTCGGGCAACATTTTTGGTTGTGTGGGTTTAAAAAAAGGGGAGTACTGCATTTTAAACAAACAATATACCAAAGAGGAATACTATCCGTTGGTGGAAAAAATAAAAAAACAGATGGATGAAATGCCCTTTGTGGACAAGCGCGGGCTCTCACATAAATACGGAGGGCAAATACCGACTGACCTGTGTCCATGGGCTTACAATGAATCCATAGCCTACGAGTTTTTTTCTATTACCAAAGAAGAAGCTTTGAAAAAAGGCTTTACTTGGCGAGACACGGATCAGCGTGAATATCTTCCTGCCACCACAACATTGCCCGATAACATAAAAGATGTTACGGACAGTATATTGCGAGAAGTTTTAAAATGCGAAGCCTGCGGGAAAAATTATCAGATTATAAACAAAGAATTACAATTTTTAAAACGTTTCGGCTTGCCCGTGCCCCGTGATTGCCCTCTCTGCCGGGATCGAACGCGTATCAGGCAACTGAATCCGATGCAAATACATGACCGCGCTTGTGACAAATGCGGCAGAGCGATAAAAACTTCTTACGCTCCAGATAGACCGGAAATCGTGTATTGCGAAAAGTGTTATCAGCAGGAGGTATATTAGAAATTATGCTACAATATCCTTATGCTGCTTAACTTGATAAAAGTTTCCATTCCGACCGCGGCGGCGTTTTTTCTGGCATTATTTCTGACTCCCTTGGCGGCGCATTTTTTTTATAAATACAAAATGTGGAAGAAATATTCCCGTAGCGGAGAAACCATGTCTCCGGATTTTGTGCGTATTCACAATGAATCCAGCGAACTCAATACTCCGAGGCCGGGCGGCATCATCATCTGGGTATCTGTCCTTCTAACCACGCTCATTTTTTATTTTTTACCGTTTGTGTTTCCCGGAGCCACGACCGAAAAGATGAATTTTTTAAGCCGCAATCAAACCTTTATTCCTTTTTGCGCGCTCATGCTCGGGTCTCTCATAGGCTTATGGGACGACCTGATACAAATATACGGTCATAGCGCTTTGGCGCGGGACGACGTCTCTTGGCGTAAATGGAAAGCGTTTCTCATCGCCCTCGTTTCGCTCGGCATCGGTATGTGGTTTTTCGTCAAACTCGGGATGGATAGCATTCATATACCGTTTGGAGAATTGTGGTACTTGGGAATATGGATTGTGCCCGCATTTATACTAGTAGCCCTCGCTACTTTTTCCGGAGGAGTCATCGACGGCATCGACGGCCTTTCCGGCGGAGTGCTCGCATCCATATTCGGTTCGTACGCTATCATCGCTTTGGCCAACAATCAAATAGACCTCGCGGCGTTTTCGGGAGTTATCACCGGAGCAATTTTGGCATTTCTGTGGTTCAACATTCCGCCGGCTAGGTTCTATATGGGAGAGACGGGGATAATGGGACTTACGATTACTCTCGCTACGCTCGCATTCCTGACAGACTCCGTACTCATACTGCCGGTCGTGGCGCTGCCCTTGGTGATAACTTCCGGTTCGGTCATCCTCCAATTTTTTTCCAGAAAACTGCGCGGTGGCAAAAAACTTTTTTTGGTTGCTCCGCTTCATCATCATTTGGAAGCCATCGGTTGGTCGGCATACAAAGTGACCATGCGTTTTTGGGTCCTCTCGGTTATTTTCGCGATTATCGGCGTAATCCTGGCCATATTGAGCCGTTGAGATTTGAATGCAATAAAAAATGCACAGTAAAAAAGCGGACAAATTTTTTCTAATCGTCGTTTTCCTCCTATTGGGGTTGGGGGTAGCGGTATTTATATCCGCATCTCTGGGAGTCTTGGCAAAAAACGCCCAAAGTTTTTACGCGGTGCTGTGGGGCCAGCTCGGACTGGGCCTAGGTATCGGATTTATCGCGATGTATCTCTGCTACAAAATAGATTATAAATTTTGGCGGCGATACTCTTTGTTTATTTTTCTCGGCTCCATCATTCTTACCGCTTTGGTTTTTGTGCCGTCGCTCGGGTGGAGCCATGGCGGCGCGCGGCGCTGGCTCGACTTGGGCTTTACAAGCCTTCAGCCGGTGGAGCTTCTTAAATTCGGTTTTGTGATTTATTTTGCTTCGTGGCTGGCTTGGGCCAAAGCTCGGGTGGAAAGCTGGAAGTGGGGTATATTGCCGTTTGGGATAATGCTCGCTGTAATCGCCGTCATACTTTTTAAACAACCGGATACAAAAAGTTTTATCCTCATCGCGACGACGGGCCTCGGAATGCTTTTTATCTCCGGCGTGCCTTGGAAATACTTATTTGGAGCAGGCCTAATACTTTCCGTGCTTTTGGGCATATTGGTTTATTCGACGCCGTATCTGCAGGCCAGAGTAAAGACCTTTATTAACCCGGCGCAGGATTCCCAAGGCGCGTCCTATCAGATACAGCAATCCATGATAGCGCTTGGCTCCGGCGGCATATTTGGCAGGGGTTTTGGGCAAAGCGTACAGAAATTCAGCTATTTGCCGGAGCCGCAGGGCGACTCTATCTTTGCGGTCTTAGGCGAAGAGCTCGGCTTTGCCGGCGCTCTCGCCGCCATCGTGCTATATCTTATATTCCTTTTGCGCGGGTTTCGCATCGCCAACCGCGCCCCCGATTATTTCAGTGGACTTTTGGTTTCCGGAATTGTTATACTCATTACTGTGCAGTCATTCCTGCACATTGCTTCGGTGACCGGGGTTTTCCCGCTGACCGGAGTGCCGCTGGTTTTTATGAGCCAAGGAGGAACTTCGCTCATGATATTTATGGCGGCAGTCGGAATCGTCTTGCAAGTGTCCAAATATCAAAAAAAGGTATGAATCCCGTTAGAAATTTCACTTTCAAAATATTATGACAAACTTTAATATTATAAATTTCTAACGGGATGAAAATAGTATTCACGGGCGGAGGAACAGGCGGCCATTTTTACCCCATAATCGCCGTAGCGGAGCGGGTAAATGAGATAATTGACCGCGAACACATCATAGGCGCAAAACTATATTATGTATCCGACAGCCCTTACGACAAGGAGCTTCTTTCGCAGAACGAGTTGGCATACGAACAAGTCGGGGCGGGCAAAATGCGGACATATTTTTCCTTTAAAAATTTTCTGGACGTTTTCAAAGTATTTTTTGGCACTCTTTCCGCCATTTGGAAACTTTTTTCTATTTATCCGGATGTTGTTTTTGGTAAAGGCGGTTATGCGTCATTTCCCGCCGTTTTTGCCGCGCGCATCCTGCGCATACCGGTAGTGATACACGAATCCGACTCCGCGCCGGGGCGAGTGAACAAATGGGCGGGCCATTTTGCCAAGCGCATCGCGGTTTCTTTTCCGGAAGCTGCCGACAGTTTTCCCGGAGAGCGTACTGCATGGACCGGCCAGCCGATAAGGCGCGAAATCGAAAAGCCGTCCTCGAGGGAGACCGCTCTCGAATACTGGAAGCTTGAGAGCGAAATTCCGGTCATCGTGATACTGGGAGGTTCGCAGGGAGCGGAGCTCATAAACAATACCGTGCTGGACGCCCTGCCACGACTTCTCAAGAATTATCAGGTCATCCACCAGACAGGTATCCGAAATTTTGAGACGGTGGCCGGTCAGGCGAAAGTCATACTGATGGACCACAAGAATAAATCCAGATACATACCTCAGGCATTTTTAAATACACTTGAGATGAAAATGGCTGCGGGCGCTGCGACCATTATTATTTCCCGCGCGGGCTCGACCCTTTTTGAAATCGCCTCATGGGGAGTGCCTTCCATTTTGATACCTTTTACCAAATCAAACGCCAACCATTCCCGGAAAAATGCGTTTAGTTATGCCCGAGCCGGGGCAGGTAGTGTGGTGGAAGAGATGAACATGACCGCGAACATTTTATATTCCGAAGTCGAGAGAATACTTTCCGACCAAGTGCTTTACGACAACATGAAGGAGAGCGCCAAGGTTTTCGGCAAGACCGGCGCGGCGGAAAAAATCGCCCGCGAACTAGTAGATATAGCTCTAAAACACGAGAAGTAAAAAATAACTTTTTAGCGCCACCAGCTATTGTAATTTTTATAATTTGTGATATAATTTAAAACGAAAGGAGGGAAGCGTTGGTCAGTGCATTTTCTTGAGGCTTGATCTTTGGAAACCAAATGTAGTGCGACACAAACCCATTGCACACTGGAGAAGGAAAAAATGCCCAAAATCAGAGAACTTTTAATCCCGACTTTGGTAGCTTGCACCATTGCCTTGTTGGTCGTCGGCGCGATCTCACATTTTTCACCGCGTACGACAATGGTTGGACCGGCGGGGGACCCTGTTCTCGAAACAACACAGGCGAATCCTCCCTCGCAGGAGACCATGCCGCCTCCACCGCTGGTGGAATGGGAGAAATCTGGCACGGTCTACAAGGCCCAAGGACCACCATGCACGGTCACCATCAACGAGAAGGAGTTGGTTGCCTCAACAGTGAAGGACGAGGTGACTTATAGAGTTACCATACCGCAGAGTGCTGGAGTCGGCATCAGCCGTAACTGGGACATGGAGCAAGAATCGGATTATGTCTCCATCCAGTGTCATGACGCCTTCCTCTCTCTTCCGTCCGATGTACGCCGGAATTTCCGCGGCTACTACGTTGCTTTTCCGGAGGTAAGCATCCATACTCCGTTTCCGGATGGACGGGGACAGCCCGAGCCCGAGGAGCCGTGATCGGCTGGCACCTCCGCTCCGAGCCGGAGTGGAGGTGCCGCAGGACAAAGTTCTTCGGCAAAATCAAAAAAATCTTGTCCAATCGGACAAATCGAACTCTACGGGGTTCGACAGCCTCGCGGAGATTCGTCTTTGTGGGGCTGAATTTGTTTTAGGGAGGTATTTTTTTTGGTTTCAAAATTAAGTTTTAAATGCTAAAATGGTAACATGTCTGATAAAGTTGTAACCAGATTTGCGCCCAGCCCTACGGGTTTTATGCATGTGGGCGGAGTGCGTACGGCGCTGTATGCTTGGCTTTGGGCTCGGAAAAACAAGGGCCAGTTTATTTTGCGTATCGAAGACACCGACAAGGAGAGGGAAGAAGAAGGTTCTATTGAGCATATTATGAAGTCCCTCCGTTGGCTCGGGCTCAACTGGGATCAAGGGCCGGAAATTGGCGGTTCTTACGCTCCGTATATACAATCCGAGCGCTTGGAAATTTACAAAAAGTACGCGCAAATTTTAATCGATAAAGGCTTGGCGTATGCCGACCCATACAACGAAGAAGAAATAGAAAATTTTCGAAAAAAATCGGAAGAGGAGAAGAAGCCGTTTTTATCCAGAGAATACAGACCGGAGAATCCGCCGACATGGGACGGTACCCAGCCGCTCCGCTTTAAGACTTCCAATCTAAAACGCACGGAGTGGCCAGACATCGTCTGGGGCGACCTTTCCGCGGGACCGGAAGCTCTGGATGATTTTATTTTGATAAAAAGCGACGGCTACCCGACCTATAATTTTGCGCACGTGGTGGACGACATAGAAATGGGCGTGACGCATGTCATGCGCGGACAGGAATTCATCGCCTCCACGCCGAAATTCCTAGCTCTTTACGAAGCGCTCGGAGAGAAACCGCCCGAGTTTGCGACACTTCCTCCTATCATGGGGCCGGACGGCAAGAAAAAACTTTCCAAGCGCGACGGGGCTAAAGATATACTGGACTACGAGAAAGAAGGTTATTTGTCGGAAGCGATGCTAAACTATCTGGCATTCCTCGGGTTTAATCCCGGCGGAGAAAAAGAAGTGTACGCTATCGATGAGTTAATCGAAGTTTTTGATTTAGGTAAAATTCAGCGTTCGGGGGCGCAGTGGAATGATGAGAAGCTTGACTGGATGAATCGCGAACATATAAAGTTACTGTCGCCGGAAGAAATACAGAAGAATATTTTTGCTCGGCTGCCGGAAAATATGCGTAACCCTAAAATAATCCCGATTATACTTGAGCGCATTGTTAAATGGGGTGACGTGTCAGATATGGCGGAGAGGGGAGAGCTAGACCTGTTTTTCAAAGCGCCCGAGGTAGACAAAAACAAATTAATTTTCAAAGATGTGTCGGCGGAAAAAATTTCAGAAAATTTAAAATTGGCGGCGGAGGCACTGACAAAGATTCCTGAAGAAAATTTTTCCGAAGAGAATATAAAAACAGTACTCATGGCGCTCGCGGAAAATTTGCCGAGCAGGGGAGAGCTCCTCCATCCGGTGCGGTACGCGCTGTCCGGCGCGGATAAGTCCCCCGACCCATTTACCATAGCTGGCGTGATAGGTAAAAATGAAACAATATCCCGATTACAAAAGGCGATTTAAAACGCTGGTTATTCTGATGGTCTTCACGGCGACAGCCGCTCTTTTTTCGTCTCTGGTTTCCTTTGATGCTTCATTTGCGCAGACCGCGGACGAAATTCGCGACAGGATAGAAGAAAAAGACGACGAAATACGGAAACTTGAAAAAGAGATAGCAGCGTTTCAAAAAGAAATCGATACCCTCGGTAAGCAAAAAAGCACATTGTCCGGCGAGATAAAACAGCTGGATCTGACGAAGAAAAAATTGAGCGCCGATATAAAGGTTACCGAGAATAAAATAAGCAAGACTAATCTAAAGATTGAAGACTTGGGTCTCGACATTGGGGACAAGGAAACTTCTATCAACCACAACGAAGGCTCTATTGAACTCGGTATAAAAAATATGAATGAGCTTGAGGAAAAAACCTTGGTAGAAGTTTTGCTGTCGGACCAGGACTACGGCGAGATTTGGGCAGACCTGGACAACATGATAACCATACGGGAAAATCTCCGGAGAAATATCGTTGCGCTCAAGGAAACCAAAGTCATTCTCGAGGATACCCGCACCGAGACCATTAAAGCCAAGGACGAACTTACTAAGTTAAAATCGCAATTGGCCGCACAGGAAAAAATAGTCGTTCAGAATACAAATGCAAAGAGCAGTCTTCTCAAAGCAACTCAGAACAACGAAGCCAATTATCAAAAACTTTTAAAAGACCGGGTCGCTAAAAAAGAAGCGTTTGAAAAAGAACTCGAAGACTACGAAGCAGAGCTTAAGTTTATACTGGACCCCAGCAAGCTTCCTACGGGGCGGGTCTTGAGCTGGCCCTTAAACAGCATCTATGTTACTTCACCTTACGCTCCGCGCTGGGGAGGATTTCACCGCGGAACGGATTTTCGTGCGTCTGTCGGCACTCAGGTGAAAGCTGTCGCTGATGGAGAAGTTCTAGGAACGGGAGACACGGATGTCTGCTGTCCGGGAGCATCCTTTGGCAAATGGGTGTTTGTAGAGCATACCAATGGATTGTCCAGCACTTACGCCCACCTCTCGCTCATATCCGTAAACAAAGGCCAAAAAGTATCTCGAGGGCAGTTATTGGGTTATAGCGGCAACACAGGTTCGTCTACGGGGCCGCATTTGCACTTATCTTTATACATATCGAGCGGGGTAAAGGTGGCTTCTTTTCCCAGCAAATCTTATCCCGGCAAGACCCTGATTCAGCCGATTTCGGCGACCGAAGCTTACCTTGACCCGATGAAATATTTGCCGTCTTTGTGACCTGTATGGTAAAATAAGTATATGAA
>JALYJR010000023.1 GCA_030775165.1 bacterium
TGCCAACTCGGCGCGGTCTATATTCTTGTATGCCGACAAAATGGAAGAGAAATCTTTTTTAGGACGTCCAAGCAAATCGCCGATAAATTTCTCGGTGTCGAGCTTCCAAACCAGGTCCACGGACCCGGACAAATTGAAACTTATGGTATTCATGGCTTCGAGAGAAACGTCGCCAATATTGCCCAAGGTAAATTTGAGCGCACCGAAGTTCGGAATAAAAACATCTTCGTCCGAGGAACTGCCCGCCTTTTTGACAGCGATTTGCCTCGTCAGCGCATCTTCTCTAAACAGGAGCCCGTAGAGTGTGCCGTTTAATGTAACCACCAGTTCTTCGGTCCCCAGAGGCAGGTGTATTTTGTCTTCGGTGAATACGGTAGCGTCTTTGAATAGCACGAAACCCTCAGGTATTTGGTCCGAGGCTTTTTTAAAAAGTTCCTCCTCGAGAGCAACCTTGAGTTCACCCGCCGCGGATTCTTGTTCCGCCGTCGACGCCACTAAGGTTTTTCCCTTGAATCCTCCCGTTATTTCTGTACCGGTCTTCGAACGCACTTTAAAGCCTTGGGCCTTGGGTGTACCTTTAAACCCTATGATTTCAAAATCAAGCGGTCCGCTGTTATAATCCTCCCCCGCCTCCGCGGCATAGATACCGACTTCGACTGTACCCGCACTGCCGTCCGCTTTCTGCCCCGGCACGGTCACTTGCGTCTTCGTTTTATAAATCTTGCCATTCGAACCCGAAAGTCTGGTATCGAGATCGAGCCGCTGACTGGTCACGCTATAATCGTTGAATATAGCGGCGATACCCGAGGCCCTTTGGGTCAATTCCTTTTCCTCGGTTGCTTCCAAAACTTTACTTTCCTCACCATGAATTACCATTAGCTCAAACCCGAGGCCGCCACCCGTCGCCGTCTTGTCTGCCGTAAAATTATCATTAAGCGCAAAAGTTTTCATAATGGGAAAAACCTCCGCGGTAGCCTTGCCCCACATAAAAGAAAGGCCGATAAGTAAAAAAGCTGCGGAAAAAGCAGCCACGGTCCAAAGCATGTATATGGACCTGCGTCCGACGGAAGCCTTCGGGGATTCGCTCGAATATTCACTCTTGGAAAATCTTTCCGGCGGCCGCACCTCCGTCCGAACGGAAACATCCGGCTCCTTTACCACCTTCTGTATTATCCGCGGCGAGGCTTTACGTTTTATCATATCTTCGAGAGGTTTGGGCATATTTGAATTTTACACTGCAGTTAAAGTTTTGGAAAGCTCTACTGCGCGCTTTTGGTTAAAAAGCGGTTAATATAGACGGAGTCCAATATGATAAATGTGTCGCGCGTCGCCTCTTCTCCGAACGTAGCCAAGTTGTGTAAAAGTTTGGTATCTATTATGTTGATTTCAAACTTTGCCTCCGCCAAAGTGTACTGGCTGAACTGCTCGGCCTTAATTGTAGCCGCGAACAAATCGACAAAGTTCGAATCCCCGGTTATATGCACTAGGGATGGAATGGAGATGTCGGAAGAAAGGTTCGCGAGAGATTCCTGGAATTTCGCGAGCCATTCCCCGCGAATTTTATCCATGGTCGATTTGATATTGGCAGCAACTTTTTCTTCCGCATGCCCGCTTTGAAAAAGCGAAATTAGTGATTCCGCCTCGCTTACCGTGCACCCAAATTCCAGGGCTACGCTTCTGATAAAAAAATTGCGCCCCAATGGGTAAGAAATGGAGTCACGCAAGACATTTTTCTTGACCATAAATATTTCTGTTATTTCCCCGCCTATATCCAATAGGAGAAAATTTTCTTGGTTGGGATTTAAATCCCGTGACACCGTAAAAGAAGCCATAGCGAAAGAGGAGAATTTTATGCTTTCAAACTGAAATGACTTTCTGATTGCATCTTCGATTTTCGCCAGTATCTTTTCACCGGAAAGGGAGATAAAGATTATCATTTCCAGTTCTTTTGTTTTTTTATATAGGGGTTCCGGTGTCTCGTACCCGTTTAAGGTTGTTTTAATATTTTTAAGCTCAATGGTCCGGATTGCATTTTCCGCGTCCCCGTACTCTAGTACGTGTTCTTCGCTCATTATTTTTATCTCTTTCTGTATCAATTCGTCGGCAATTTTTTCCGTAAAAATAAAGGGTGTATTCTTTTTTAATTCTATAACGCGGGTTTGGGAAGCATACCAGGGGGATGCCAGCACGCAAAAAATGCGCTCCGGTGCGCCTAACCCGGATTTGTGAATTTTATCCGTCACTGTTTCAACCGCCTTTAGCGTTTTTAGAAAAAACTTTTGAGTGTTGAGTTTTTCTTCCGGAGCGACCGACTCCGTAACGGAAAATACAATCTTGGGAATACCGGCACTATCAAGCAAAACCAGCGCTCCGCCCACCATCCCCGAACCGATATGCAAAGAGAGCACCAACTCTTCTTTCTTTTTAGAAAAACCAAAAATCATATAAATAGTATATCACAAAAGCACCCCTTTGATGCGTCGTATGCCCTGCGATACCGCTTCCTCTTTCTGAATCTTGAAAACACTGAGCTCGCTCGTATTTGTCACATGGGGACCCCCGCAAAATTCCTTGGAAAAAATAGTGCCTTGGCCGTCCTCTATGAAATAAACCGAAACTATGTCGGCGTATTTCGCGCCAAACTCCATCTCGGCTCCTATCTTTTGCGCCTCCTCGAAAGGCATCTCCCGGCGGACGACATTGAGCTTTTTCTGTATCTTATCATTCACCCACTCCTCCGCGTTTTTCTTTTCGTCATCGGTCAATTTATGGTCGCACAAAAAGTCTATCCGCAGGCGCTCTTCGGTAATATTTGAGCCCCGCTGTTTAACTTGCGGGCCGACTACATTCTGCAGAGCCGCCAAAAGCAAATGGTGCGCGGTATGAAGGCGAACTGTTTTTTCGTTGTGATTCGCAAGCCCGCCTCGGAACATCCCCGCGGACGCCGTCTGTGAGAGCTTTTGATGCTCGGACATTTTATTTTTAAAATCTTCCAAATCGATGGTTCGGCCTTTCTCCTCTGCGAGTTCCATGGTCAACTCTATGGGAAAACCATAGGTGGTGGCAAGCACGAACGCATCCGTCCCCTTTTCAAATTCCTTTAGCCCTTGAGTAAGAGTTTTTCGGAATTGGGTTTCTTCCTCTGAAATTAACGTGACTATATCCCCTCGCTTCTGAGCGATTTCTGAATATACGGTTTCATATTTTTTTATAACTGCATCCGCAACTTCAAGTAACGATCCTTGCTTCATCCCCAAGACATCGGCATAGCGCACAGCTCTGCGTAGTAAACGTCGCAAAATATAACCTTGTGCCGTTTTTGAAGGGGCAACGCCGTCGCTAATCATAAACACAGATGTGCGTACGTGGTCGGCAACGATTCTTTTTGCCCGCTCGTTGTCCAAAGCCGCAAGAGAGTTTATCGTGCCCATAATAACCTGAAACAAATCCGTTTCGAAAATATTATCTTTGTTCTGAAGCATCATGGACAAGCGTTCCAATCCCGCGCCGGTGTCGACATTTTTATTTTTGAGCTTGCCGATAACCTTTCCGTCTTTTTTCTCGTATTCCATGAAAACATCGTTCCAAATCTCCACCACTTGCTGTGCGGCGTCGGCCTTCAAATATTCTTCCTTGGTCATATCGCCCAGCGTGCCGGTAATATCGTAGAACATTTCCGTATCCGGGCCGCAGGGACCGTTATCGCCCGCGCTCCACCAGTTTGACTTTGCGGGCATAAAATATATCCGGTGCTCGGGAATGCCTACCTTCTGCCAAATTTCAGCGGATTCCGTATCTCTAGGGGCATTGTCGTCTCCTTCAAAAACGGTAATGTAAAGACGAGCCGGGTCCAGTCCAAAACCTTCTTCCTTTGAAGTCAGAAGCTCGTAGCTCCACTTTATAGCATCTTCTTTGAAATAATCGCCAAGAGACCAGTTGCCAAGCATTTCAAAAAAAGTGTCGTGGGTCTTGTCGCCCACTTCGTCGATATCCTGCGTGCGCACGCATTTCTGCACGTTTGCCAGTCGCGCACCCATGGGATGTTTCTGCCCCAACAGGTAGGGCACGAGGGGCTGCATGCCGGCTGTGTTGAAAAGAACCGAAGGATCGTTCTCGGGCACAAGCGATGCGGACGGAATTATTTTATGCCCGCGATTTTCGAAAAATTTTAGAAATTTAGCTCTAATTGTAGAAGACTCCATATGTTTAAAAAATTTATACTTCCGGGTTGTCTATACCGTCAGAAATTTTTCTGATAGGCTTTTCGATTATATTCATGGCGACAAGTATGAGCAACACCAATATAGTAGTAATAACCGCCAGACTGTAGAGCCCGAAACCTGCGGCCATGCCGATGCCCGCAGTAACCCAAAGACCTCCGGCGGTGGTCAGGCCCTGTAGGCGCGTCCCTTTGAAAATAATGGAACCGGCGCCCAAAAAACCGATACCCACAATTATCTGCGAGGCGATGCGCGACGGATCAAAATCTGCGGAGGGATATTTCAACGCGACCATTTCCGAAATTATGATAAATACAGCCGAGCCCATGGCTACCAATGCGTGCGTTTTCATGCCCGCTTCTTTGTGCATGAGAAGACGCTCCGCTCCTATTAGCATGCCGAGTCCCATGGCCGTAGAAAGTTTTAAGATAAGCTCACCGTTTTGTATAAAAAATTCTTGCATGTTTTTATTATACCATCCGGACTTTTATTCCACCACTCCCCCGCCCAGGCAAATATCGCGGTCATAAATTACCAGAGACTGCCCCGCCGCCGCCAAAGCTTTGGCGGATGAGCCGGAAGCCGGGGCTTGGAATACTACTTCTGCTTTATTGTGTGAAAAAATTTTTACTCGGCAGGACAAAAATTCCCCGTGGTAACGTATCTGTGCGGTATATTTTTTATCCGGCTTGGGAAGTCCGGAAATCCAATTCGCATGGTGGATTTTGTATTTGGTTAAAATATTAAAATTTGAAAGCGGAGAATTTTGCGAAACTAATAAAATATTTTTCTTTATGTCTTTGCCTACCACATAATACGGCCCGTCCGCGGGACTCTTTTTTGTGATAGTAAAACCGTGCCGCTCGCCCAACGTATGGAAAACTACACCGTTGTGACGGCCTATTTCTTCGCCCTGCTCGTTTAGGACCTTGCCCAGTTTCTCTTTTATGTAGTGTTTGAGGAATTCTTTCAAGTCCACCGGCCCGAGAAAACAAATGCCTTGGCTGTCTTTTTTAGCCGCCACAGGCAATTTCCGGTTTTTTGCCAGTTTACGAACTTCCGCTTTTTTTATATGACCAATCGGAAATAAAATTTTGGAAATTTGTTCCCGTCTCAATGTCCATAAAAAGTAACTCTGATCCTTGGAGGGGTCTGCGCCCTTTACCAAACTAAAATTTTTATTTTGAGCATAATGACCCGTAGCCACAAAGTCCGCGCCCATCGCGAGCGCTTTTCGGAGAAACGCACCAAATTTCACCTCTTTGTTGCACATAACATCCGGATTGGGAGTTCGTCCCGCTTTATATTCACTTATCATATAATCCGCCACTTCTTTTTTGTAAACTTTCTCAAAATCAAAAGTAAGAAAAGGGATATCGAGATGCGCGGCGACCCGCATGGCATCTCGGCGCTCATCTTCTTCGTTACACTCCAAAAATTCCGGGTGCCAGGTTTTTATGAAAACGCCCACCACTTCATAGCCCTCCTTTTGAAGCAGGGCGGCGGACACGGCGCTATCTACGCCTCCGGATAAACCGACGAAGACAACCCTTCGGCTTCGCTCAGGACTTTCAGCTTTTTTCTTCATAAAGAGACCTTACAGCTCCATCAGCTTTTTGTAAAGTTCGTACGTGGCGCGGGCGTCCGGCAATGCCCGATGCGCATCCATGTTTTCAATGCCGAAACGAAACCCGAGCTCCCGCAGGGAGAAATGCTCCAAATCGGGCTCGCGGTGAAGTTTGGCCCAGGCCACAGATACCGTGTCCAGACGGTGGTAATGGAGAGTATTTTCGAGGCCGGTCTTATGAAAAGCGGAATCCAAAAATCCGGCGTCAAAGGCCACATTGTGCCCAACCATAATCGCGCCTTTTACTTTTTCGGCAAAAATTTTTATCGCCTCGGGAAGAGTAAGGGCATCCTGCCATTTTTCGGCATCATAATGGTTCACCTTAAGTGATACGGGATCCGCGTCTTCGATGTGTTCCGGTTTTATCTTGATTTCAAATTCTTCGATTATTTCGAGTTCGGGCGTAGTCAGCACGCAACCAATCTCAATAATCTCATGCTTGGCAGAATTAAGGCCTGTAGTTTCCGTATCTATAAACGCAAATTTGTGTTTAGTCATGCCATTAAAAAATTTTAACCGCCTCGCAGAGGTTATTATAGCACGCGCGCAAAATTACAAGCGGAAATATTTTTATTTTAGATATTGTCTCTTGTTAGAAACATGTTCCGCGAAATTTTTAGCGTAGTGGATATTCCCTTCCGGGTCATGCAGGTAGTACAGATACGGCGAAGTTTCCGGAAAAAGCGCGGCTTCTATGGCTTTGGCGCCGGGGTTGCTTATAGGTTCTTTGGGCAAACCTTTTTCCTTATAGGTAATAGGCGCGACATCCGCCTGAAGGGGCATACCTATCTTAAATCTCTTCCAGAGGATACCTGCGATAAGGGCGCGGTCCACATCCCCGCTCGCCTCCCCTTCGATAATCGAAGCCATGGTCAATATCTCATTCTCGGTTCTGCCTGAAAGAGCGATATCCTCTTGAAACAAGGATATCTTTTGATTGTAATTTTCTGTCAAAGCTTCAAATACCTCCGCCGCGCCGTCCGTACTTAGGAAAAAATAAGTATCCGGAAAAAGACGCCCCTCGTGACCGGACGCCAATGCCAGAAATTGTTCCTTGTCGAAATTTAAAAGTTTTTTATCGAAGGCTTCCGCGATTTCCTCGCTGTCAAAACCCTCGGGTATGGTG
>JALYJR010000024.1 GCA_030775165.1 bacterium
GCGTGAGGACACACCAAAAAACTATAGTAGGCTCGTTTTTATGCAAGAAAGTGTCAATTTTATTTCAGACCTATGTGGAAAAATATATGAGATAGATAATACATTTCCTAATTTCGCACTCTTGGATGAAGAGAAATTTATGGAAGCTGCGAAAAAAGAACTGGAGGAAGATCTAAAAAGGGAAGAGGCTTATGAGCCTAGTAAAAAAGGCAGAGAACTAACTACATATTCTATGGGCCGTTTCGCTGTTATAGAAAGGGGTGACGACTTATCGGCAGACTATTATATTTTGGATCAACAGGCAAAGAAGGTAAATGTAGGAGGTAAAATATATGGGGTTGAAGAGGGGAAAAACGGCGGACTAATCGTCGCTGTAGGTTCTAAACATCTACTTTTTACTGAGAGCGGTAACATGTCGGAAAAATTTGGGTACATAGAGCCTGCTACTGGAGAATTGTATATTGCTAGAAGGAAAAAGGAGTCTTTCGCTCTTCTGGACAAAGAAGGCCGTATTGTACGCGATAATATATACAACTACATAGCAAGCGACGACAAAAAGCGAGCTTTGATCACCGTCCCTTCGGGATACAACATTCTATTAGAAGATGGCGGTTTACTACTTGATGTTCCGGAGGACAATATTTCAGCCCAGTTCCACAGCTCGGACGGCTTGAGTTATGATGGGAAGAAAATTGGTGGCAATCTCACCCTTTACCGGGAAGATCATAAAAAGACCGTAACATTAGACAAAAATCTGAAAGAAATCAAAAATACAGCCCGCGATTCCAAGGTAGCTTAAATAAATTAATAGAAATATACTTTTACTTAAGGCGAGCAAAAAAGCTCTTATGGAAAAACTGGACTACATAATTATCGGTTCGGGAATAGCGGGCCTGCATACGGCTTACCGGCTCAAACAGCAGGGTAAGAAAGTTTTGGTGCTTGAAAAAGAGTCTTACACGGGCGGCAGGATGTCGAGCCATTTGATAAACGGCAGATATATAGATTTCGGCGCCAAGTTCATAGGTAATGTTTATAAAAACATGCTGCCCTTAGCTAAAGAACTGGGGGTCCGGCCAGTTCCCATACCTTTAACTAATGCGGCTATTAGAAAGAACGGCAAGTTCTACAAAGTCGATGGGTCGAAAAAAATTTCTCCTCTCTTTTATAAAGGGATTTCCCTAAAAGCAAAGCTGCAGATTGGTTTTGCGACTATTGTACGCCTAATACAATACAGAAATCTGGATTTATATAAACTCGAAAATGCTCTTCCTTTAGATGACAAGAGCATGTACGACGATTTTAGGGATTTTGCCGGAGCGGAAGGTTATGACCACCTGATTGAATCTTTTAGCAGGAATGTGATTTTTTACGGCACAAAAGATCTTTCTCGCGCTGCCTTTTATTCTATGTTTTACAAACTTATTAAACTGAAACCTTTCAACTTTCCCGAAGGAATTGGCCAACTGTGCAAAATAATGGCAGCGGAATTGCCTGTGGAATTAAACATAAAAGTGAGGTCTGTGAAACGAACGCCGGCCGGAGTCGAAGTTTTGGCTGTGCGTGACGGCAAAGATATCACATACGAAGCGAAAGGTGCGGTGCTGGCGGTGCCCGGCGACAAAGTTTTGGACCTATTGGATAAACCACTGCCCGACGAGGAGGATTTTTTAAGAAAAGTACGCTACGCCAGTACGGTCCAAATCCTTTGTGAGGGCAAAACAACGCTTTTCGATGAAGCCAACGTCCTGTGGACCCTGCCAAAAGAAGAATCGAGTTTTACCGCCTTAGGCAAAGGAGGAGCGAAAAAAAATTCATCGGGGTCTATTACTTTTATCGCGGCATTAAGGGAATCTGCCTTTAAAAGTCTGCGTGAGGCAGATAATTTAAATCCGGATTACCTCCGGAGGTTAATTGAAAAAGAATTTACAACAATATCTGACCTCAAAATTATTCGCGTGCAGATATGGGAATCAGCAACGCCCAAAGTTTATCCCGGATATATTACAAGTGTAACTAAGTTTCTTAACAGACCGAATTGGAATAACGGTATTTATTTCTGTGGTGATTATTTGGAAAATCCTTCGACAGAAGGCGCGCTGACTTCGAGTATCGAATTACTACGCAAAATTAACAGAGAACTTCTATGATATTATCAATCCGCTTTTATCAAGGAATCTGGAGGTAGATATTATGAAAACTATACTTCATGGACATTCAATCAATAACGGCTTAGTGACCGCCAATGAAATACTTGGACTCCTAAATTTACCGTGTGAAGGGATAGAACTCGATATTCGAAGCCGCGGAGGAATTCCCGTGGTAGTTCATGATGCGAAAGACCTAGAATACGGAGAACCGCTTAGCAAACTGCTTCCGGTTATCGCCGCAAGCGGGAAAATGCTTTTTATTGAGTTAAAAGAATACAATCGGGATCTTTGGAATGCTATAGTCCTCTCGGTAGAGGAGCATCATTTAGAGTCGCGGACCATTCTCTTTGCCTTTCCGGGCGTTGCCCGAAAATTCCCATGGCAAGAAGGGCGCGTTGTCTCACTTGGCATCATTGAGCCGTTTCCTTGGCGCATAAACAAGATTCTAAAAACTCTTCGTCCCGAAATGATAATGATAGGCTGGGGGAGCAATTGGGAAAAACTGACTTTTGGTCTGGAAAGGACAATTTTCAAAATCATATGGAGAATTCTAACGCGATTTTCAAAGCCCCAGGATTTACCGGTTAAAATAGTCGTTGGCTCTTTACATACAGAAAAAGATCTCGCCTGGGCAACAGGGCAAAGAATCTTCTTCGCGAATATTTGCGATCGAGCTTGCTTGGAATCCTCTCTATAAAAAATATTACTTTGGTTGATTAATCAACCAAGAAATTAGCCTTTTAGGCATCTAGGTCGGTCTCGCTACGATGTGCGGGATGGGAGAATCGGCTACTACATAGCCAGGTGCTTTTCGGTTGCTAGCGCAACAACGAAAAGCCTTTCGCTTCCCCTGCAAGCAAAGCAGTTTGCTTGCTATCCCTTACTTTGTGCGGGATGGGAGAATCGAACTCCCAACCTCAGTTTGGAAAACTGACGTTTTACCATTAAACTAATCCCGCAATGTCGGGCCGCTGGGCTTGCTTCTGGAAAGGAACCGGAAGCAAGAGCCGGAACGCGGCGGCGTGAGGCGGGGTCGCGCACATTTTCAGCAGAAAATGATGTGTGACTTGAACCTACTGGGTTCAATTCCCACCTTGTCGGGCCGCTGGGAATTGAACCCAGTCTAAACGCTCCCAAAGCGCTTGTACTACCGGTATACTACGGCCCGATGTCAATCCGAGTATCTTAGCATAAAAGATTCGAATTTTCTATCTTTAGTTGACAAAATCTTGTTTACGTCGTAGTGTAAAAATAGTTGCACATGTGTTAAATCCACGCAAAAGGAGACTAGTCATGACGACCAAAACCAAGGCCGACAAGCTGGGGAAGGACGCCGGTATTACCGCCGCACTCATCCTCGGTGGACTCGTCGGCGTGGTGGGGGTACTCGTTGTCTACGGGCCCACCATCGTCAATTTCATGAAGCATCTGTTCTAGGAGACCCCGGCGTGGGGGGGGGGGGGGGGGG
>JALYJR010000025.1 GCA_030775165.1 bacterium
ATCCTGCGAACCAATCTGCACTCGGGGCAAAATGTCGGCGGCGGCACGTTTATTTTTTCATAGAAATTAAAATCCTCCGGTTCGATGGCGAAGTCTTTTTGACAATTCTGACAATTTTTCGTTTCGGTTTTCATGTCATCACACTAGTGCGCTAGTACACTTCCGCCTGATAACACTTCTCACAGTATACTATTTCCGGACTATCGGTTGAATAGCCTGTCTTAAACTTTTCCGGACACGGCACGGCGCCATGTTGATGTACGATTGCATTTTTATAAACTCCGGTCTTATCCCCCGCCCCGACGCACATACACGAGCATTCAAATAATTGTATGCTCAAGCGGTCGGATATCCGCCGCTCGTAACGGCATTCGCTGCACAGATGCGGCAAAGGCAAGTTCTCCCTGCGGTAAAATGCGAGCTCGTTAGGCTGAATTCGGTAGGCAAACTTGCAATTTTCGCATTCTATTACCTCTTGTAAAATATCGTCCGTGACGTCTGAGATTTTTTCAGGCAACTCCGCGGCCTTTTTGGTCACGGCATATTCGCCTCGATCCCTATCAATCCAGCCATAGTTGTTCCCGAGCGCTTCTTCTTTGCTCAAAGGAAAATGTTGCGTAGCGATAGTGTTGTTGTACCCGAAAGGCGAAAGCTCAATCGGGAAAAATTCGCCGTATTTATATATTATGCCTCGCGAATCCACATACGGCATATCGTCCATATGTTTCCTTATCTTAGAAATAAGAATCTCGTATTCTTCCTTGCTATACTACTTATTCAAAATACAGTACTGCTTCTTCTTGAGCCCCACGCATCCGAAACAATCCGAAGAACTGAAAAGATGGGTAGAATACTCGCAATTCCGGCACGCCGGCCAGCAATTCCAAGAGAAACGATTGTTGTAAGAGTTTTCTCCGCATTCTATGGTCTCATAGCAGAGCTCTATGTACTCGCCCCAGATAGACACGTCGTAATTGTCCTTATTGGTGGGAACCTGCAGATACTGACAATAACGCATGTTCTCTCCTTCTCGTATCAGGTAACTATCATTCACGTTGCGGCAATTGGTGATATAGGACCCTGAGGAATTTACATTTTTTATCCCTTGAATATGCCTCACGGGTTGCGTGAGCCAAAATGCCCTCGCTTTTTCTCTGGCCGCAGATATGCCCGCGACGGTATCGAGTCGCATTTCTTTTATCTCTTTTTCATATTCTTCTTTTGTGTATTGCTTGTTAAAAATACAATGCGAGGCCTTGTTCATATTTGCGCACCCAAAACAATCGTTGCTGCCCACACAACCGCGACAAAACCACAAATTTCTGGAATCTTGGCACCGTTGCGTGAAATAACACTGATAGCACTTGCTCAGCCAAAAACCTTCATAGCAGAGCTCGGAGCTTTTGACGTGAGAATTGTCCACGCAATTTTTACTGGCATCGACACCGTTTCCGTATAGGCAATCCTCCGACTCGTTGGAATTGCAAAGGAGATAACAATTCCTGAGCCGCGATGCATTGAAGGAGTAAGGGCTGCCCACCATAAAAGTCGTGTTGAAATTGTACATAGGCACTTTGGCCATGAGCTGCCAAAGTTGCTTCAAGAACGGCTGGGAAAAATCCACGTCCATGCCATGGTCCATGGCATCCCATTCGTCTCCAAACCAGGCCTCCCTGCTTATGATTTTTCTTCCGCCTTCTTTGGGGTAAGTGGAAAAAATTTCCTTACCGCTAAAAGCATCTGTTACTTTAAAAAGTTTTCGCTCGTTCCTAAAAGCCAGCCGCCGTTGCGCGCGGCAAAGCGGGCAAAATGTCGGCGGAGGCACTTTTATTTTTTCGTAAAAATTGAAATCTTCCGCGTCTATGATGAAATCTTTTTTACAGTTCTGGCAATTCTTGGTTTCGCTTTGCATGGCTTTGTTTTTAACTTGGCAACGTGTGCTCTTGGTTGAGACGGTAAAAAACCGAAGCAGAGTCTTTCATCAATTCTTCGTAAGTCCCCTCCTCCATTATGGCTCCTCTTTCCATTACCGCTATTTTATCTGTGTATTTTAATGTCCCCAAGCGATGCGCGATAATTAGGAAAGTTTTATTTTGACCGTACGTGCGGAGCAATTTATCCATTATCTTCCCTTCTGTCTCCGAGTCGAGCGAAGACGTCGCTTCGTCTAGGAGCATGATGGGAGCATTTTTATAAACGGCGCGGGCTATGCCCAAGCGCTGGCGCTCGCCGCCGGACAACATGTAGCCTTTCTCGCCTATCCTGGCATCAAGCCCTTCCGGCAGGCGGTCAATCACATCTGCGAGTTCGGCTATCTCAATAGCTTTGTTTAACAACTCCGTATCTTCCTGCCGCATCATGGTTATGTTGTTACGAAGAGAGAGGTTGAACAGTTCGGTTTCCTGAAGCACGACGGCGATGTTGTCCAGAGTGTCATTGTGAGATATGGAGTAATAACTTTTATTGCCTATTTTAAATTCGCCGGACCCTAGCGCGTACAGCCCCAGCATTATTTTCGCCAGTGTGGATTTGCCGGAACCGGAAACGCCCGCAATTCCCGTTTTTGTATTTTTGGGTAAGGTCAAGTTGAAATTCTGAAGCCCTGTTTGTCCGGAACCGTAATCCATAGAAACATTCTTGAGAGTGATTTCTTGCCAGTCTTTTGGAAAACTTTCATTGCCCGTCTTTATGAACTCCGTTTCCCGGAATATCGGCATCATTTGGCCCAAGTCCGATTTCAGTTCGATAAGTTCCATATTCAAATTGGAAATGTCGGACAAATACCCCTGCAATCTATAAAAGTAAGTGAAAAATACCAAAACCGTACCGATGGTGATAATACCCCCGATTACCGAGGTGCCGATAAAGTATAGAAAAACGAGCAAAGTGGACGCGCTCAAAACATGCATAAGTACCCACTTGAAGTTGATGATATGAATCTTTTTTATGGATACGTCGCGGGACATTGCCTCTTTGTCTAAAACTCTGTTCGCGACTGTTTTCTCACTGCCCAGAGCTTTTATGGAAAGCATGTTGTTTGCCGACTCTACCAAAGCCCCTCCGGCCCTTTGATTGAGTTTATTAAACTCATTGCTTAGGGCGAGAATCTTTTTATTAAAATTAAATTCAATAAACAGAAAGGCCACCGTAAACCCGACTACGACGACGACAAACTTGGCATCCGTAAACAAAAAGAACGCTATGGCGCCGAATACGTTTGCGAAAATACGCAGAAGGTCCGCGCGTAGTACCCGAAGCAAGCGAGTGATGGCGTCCGCGCCGGTAAATATCCGCTGCAGCTTATTGCCGACGTTTTCTTTGTTGTGCCACTCAAGCGAAAATTCGGTCAGGCGTTCAAAGCCCCATGTGCGGGCGCGGGCGCGGGCGGATACAGCGATGGCTCCTAGGCTGCCCCGGAGATATACGCGTGTCACCCCAAAAACCAGCCACGTGACGCTAACAAAAACTATATAAAAATAAAAAGGATAGAGCGATTGGCCTGTCTGGTAGGTCGTAAAGAAATCCACCATCTTGCCTACTATGTATACCGGTACCAAATCGTAAAAAAACGCGACGAGTAATGCGGTCAGATAAAAAGCGAACTTTTTTTTATCCTCTTCTAAAAAATACCAAACCGATTTTGGTACATCGAGCCACGAAAAATTTTTTGCTTCAGTTTTCATCCTAAAACCCTAAAGAATAAGAGGTCAGCTATTCCAAAATTTTTCTCAAAACGTCTTCCGGAACCTCGGGCGGAGCAGGCGGGGTAACTGGCGCGGGCGTCGGCGTGGAAAGCATGGGAGGCGTGGGAAGTATGGGCGTAGGTACAGGTGTAGGTGCGGGTGCGGGAGTAGGAAAGGGCGCCGGTGCCTGCGGAGCCTGCCCAAAAGCAGCAGTTTTTTCCGCAATCAAGTCTTTGAGTTTACTCATGTCCGCAGGAGTCGCGGCGCGGTCCTGCGCAGGCGTTACGGTTTGCTTTACGTCTCGCATTTTATTTTTGAGAGAGTCTAGTGAGATGGCTGCCGGCATCGGCGCGGGCGCCGGTACGGGGCGTGTTGGCACAGCCTTGGGCGCTTCCGCTTCTTTTGCCATAACTTTATGAAGCACGTCGTGAAGCGCTTTATTTACGCCGTCCTTTGGACGCACGCTGTCTACGCGGGCGGCGGGTTTGGTGTCTTGTGCCGGAGGCTGAGGAACCCTAGGCGTAAAAATTTTCTTTTCCGCGCTCATCTGTACGGGACGGCTTGGGAGAACTTTGGGCGCGTCTCTCCTTTCCGGATATCGTTCCTTTAAGTTCACTTTGCTTTCATCCGGCTCAAATTCGATGCCCAAGTTCGCAAGCGACTGGAAAAATTCCGCTCCGTCGCGTATAGGTTCTTCTTTGGAGCCTTTGACCGGTTTCGCTTCTCCGGATTTTATTTTGGCGATGCATTCTTTGCAATAAGCCGGCCGGCCGGGTTCGGGCTTGAAGGGCACGGTCCTCTCCTGCCCGCATAGCGAGCAGATGATGGGAAATTTTTCACCCGTCGGCGAAGGACTATTGTTGTCATCTCCGAGTGACATTCCGCTCCAGTCGTTTATTTCTTTTTCCACCATGTCCCGCGGACGGCAATACAACTCGCGGGAAGATTTTATAACCTCCTCTTCTATCGTCTTATCCCCGCTCTTGACCATCGGCGGCAATGTCTTGGCGGAGAAAGGCCTAGAAGACACGCCGTCAATCATAAGCTTCAGGTAAATTTTATAGTTCGGCAAGTTTACTATGTCCTGCGGAGTAAATTCCGGTTCAAATTCTTTTTCCAGAAACTCCGCATCGTCGGCACCTACGCGGAAGATTATCATCGTACCCACGTTGCCGAACACAGCGTCCCGGACAGCAGTGGACTTGTCGGATATGAGCTGCGCGGTGTACTGGTGCGCCACGGTGAGGTTCAGCCGGTATTTACGGGCTTCGGACAAAATACCCGCGAAGGCGTCGGTCACGAAGTTTTGGAATTCGTCGACGTATAAATAAAAGTCCCGGCGTTCTTCTTCCGGTATGCGCACGCGTTCCATCGCGGCGAGCTGAATTTTAGTAATTATCATGCCGCCCAGTAACGCGGAGTTGTCTTCACCGATGCGCCCCTTGGACACGTTTACGAGAAATATCTTGCCCTCATTCATCATGTCGAAAATATTTATCGTGCTCTTGGACTGGCCGACGACGTTTCGAATGATGGAAGTGGACAGAAACTGCCCCACTTTGTTTTGAATCGGCGCGATGGCTTCATTTCTAAATTTGTCCTGCCAAGCCTCGTACTCGTGGACCCAAAACGCCTTGATGACCGGGTCTTTGAGGTTCGAAATTATTTTCTGGCGGTAATCTTTGTCCACGAGCATTCTAGGAATTCCCAAAAGCGTCGTGCCCGGAGTATCGAGCAACGCCAAAATAGTATTGTTTAAAATATATTCCATACGGGCGCTCCATGCGTTCGCCCATATTTTCGTAAAAATTCCCATGAGGCCGGAAGCCACGAGGTGCTTGTATTGCGGGTCCACGAGCTCGAGCACATTGAAACCTATGTGATAGTCCGCGTCCGCGGGATTGAAATAAATTACATCTTTCAGGCGGTGTTTGGGAATGGAAGAAAGTACTGTTTCTACGTTTTCTCCGTGCGGGTCGACGAGGCAGACGCCTTCGCCGTTCTGAATATTCTGGATAATCATGTTGAACATGAGCACCGATTTACCGGAGCCGGATTTTCCGAGGAGATACACGTGCTGGCGCCTGTCCTTTCTCTTTATTCCGAAAAGCTGGTTTTGGTCGCGGTAAGTTGTGAGTCCCAGATAGGTAACGTCCCTATTTACCGGAATTTGCTGGATTTCCATTTATTAATTATACCAGATTTGGGCTTAAACTAAAAAGCCCCGGTACAGTTAACCGTTTCTTTTATAAAAATGATTTTCGAGTTTTTCCAATACCTCTGAAGGCTTATGGTCGACAGACGCTAAGTATTTTTGGTCTTTTGTTTCGAGTATTACTTTATAAACAGCAGAATCGTTGAAAAGATAATAAGGAGTAAGCAAATGAAAATGCCATTCATTTTCATTTTGTTTTAAAGCTATTTCGACTAATTTATTTAACTTTATTTCTTGCATAAATTAAATATAACGACTGTTTCCTGTTGCATGAACATTATTCTGCCTTAAAGCTTTTTTTAACCAAATTACTGTTAAAAAAGTCGCGCAGACTACATACCAAGCTGGATCATAAACTTCAAAAAAATCCGAGAAAAGAAAAGTGTATAGTGATGAAATTGCGATAAGAATAGCTAGCTTATAAACAAACGGAAAAACTTTTCTTATTTTTTCTTTCATATTAATTAAGGATTAACTGTTTCTAAATTATCTAGCGCATAGCCCATGTCATCGTAAGATGACCAAGCATAATATTGAGCATCTTCAATATTTGAGTTAGCTTGATCTAGGGCATCTTCGTATTCATCTCTTTCTTCCTCCAGACTAGAAACTTGGTATTGAAGATATTCGATTCTACTACTCAATTTATGGTGATCTCTCCAGAACAATAGAACGAAAATTATTAAAACTACAAATACCCAATTGTTGTCTTCCATAACAATTATTATACTGCTTGTAGAAGTAAATTACAAAAAGCCCCTCGCGGGGCTTTTTGTTTGCGTTTGTATTAATAAGCCCGAAATGATTATTTTGCTTCGTCTTGAGGAGGTTCTTCTTCTTTTTTCTCTTTGAACTCAGCATCCCGCGCTTGCCCTGAGCTTGCTGAAGGGTCCTTCACTTCTGCTGGCTGCTCTTGCGGAGCCGTAGCGTCTCCTGCCGGAGCGGCTCCGGCTTTCTGGAGTGCTTCGCCAATTTTGGACATTTCAGCAGAAAGTTCTTCGGTAGCTTTTTTGATGGCCTCGCCGTCGGTACCGTCTTTGACTCCGCGCAAAGCGGTGATTTTTGCATTCACGCCGTCTTTCAATTCCTGCGGAATTTTTGCTTCGTTATCTTTGAGCGCTTTTTCCGCGGTATAAAGTGTCATCTCCGCGGTATTTTTCACCTCGGCATTTTCTTTTTTCTTCTTGTCTTCTTCCGCGTGAACCTCGGCATCCTGCTGCATCTTCTTTATATCTTCGTCCTTGAGTCCGGAGCTCGCTTCGATTTTTATGGACTGCGTTTTGCCGGAAGCTTTGTCTTTGGCGGTTACGCTCAATATTCCGTTCACGTCCACGTCAAAGGAAACTTCCACCTGCGGCATACCTCGCGGCGACGGCGGAATGCCGTCCAAAATAAACCGGCCAAGGGACTTGTTGTCGCTCGCCATCGGGCGCTCACCTTGCACGACATGTATCTCCACAGAAGTCTGGTTGTCGGCCGCGGTGGAAAAGGTCTGAGATTTTGAAGATGGGATAGTGGTATTTCTTTCAATCAGTTTGGTACCTACGCCGCCCAGCGTTTCAATACCGAGGGATAGCGGAATAACGTCGAGCAAAAGCACGTCTTTGACGTCGCCCTGCAGAACTCCGGCCTGCACCGCGGCACCAAGGGCCACCACCTCGTCCGGATTTACACCCATGTGCGGCTTTCTGCCAAAGAAATCTTCCACCGCTTTCTGAATCATAGGCATGCGGGTCTGTCCGCCCACAAGTATAACTTCGTTTATTTCATTCATCTTGAAAGGCGAAGCGGCCATGGCGCGCTTGGATATTTCCATCGCCCTGTCCACAAATTCTCGGCAAAGGTCCTCGAGGTCCGCGCGCTTCATCGTCCGCACCAAGTGTAGCGGTCCCGCCTCAGCAGAAGTTATGAACGGCAAATTGATTTCCGACTCCACTGCGGTCGAGAGCTCGATTTTGGCTTTTTCCGCAGCATCATCCAAGCGTTGTCGGGACAGAGGGTCTTTGCGTAAATCCACGCCGTGCTCTTTCTGAAAACCTTCCGCCAGCCAGTTTATAATTTTCTGGTCGATATCTTTTCCGCCCAAGTGTGAGTCGCCGTCGGTAGACTTCACTTCCACCACATCCTCGCCGACTTCCAATACGGAAATATCAAAAGTTCCACCTCCGAAATCGAACACGGCGATTTTTTCGTTTTTCTTTTTATTAAATCCGTATGCAAGCGCCGCCGCAGTCGGTTCGTTGATTATGCGCTTCACGTCGAGGCCGGCGATGGCTCCCGCATCCTTGGTGGCTTTTCTTTGAGAATCGTTGAAATACGCCGGCACGGTGATGACCGCTTCGGTAATCTTTTCTCCGAGTCGCGCTTCCGCATCCGCTTTTATTTTCTGAATAATCATCGCGGAAATTTCTTCCGGACGAAGCCATTTGTCACCCATCTTTACTTCAATGCCGCCATTGTCGGATTTCCGGATTTCGAATGGCACTGCCTTGATATCTTTCTGCACTTCCGGCTCGTCAAAAGTGTGTCCGATAAATCTTTTTATCTGAAAAATAGTATTGGTGGGATTAGTTACCGACTGTCGTTTCGCCAGTACTCCGACCAAACGGTCGCCATTCTTGGCGGTGGCCACGACCGATGGCGTGGTGCGCATACCCTCCGCATTTTCTAAAATTTTTGGCTCTCCGACTTCAATAACGGCAAAAGCCGAATTTGTTGTGCCTAAGTCTATACCTAATATTTTACTCATATTTTTTAATGATTATTTGATAATTAACAACTATTTTGCGACCACGAATTTCTTGTATAAACCCAGTATATATGATAAGATATGGGCATGTCAAGGAAAATATACTATTCCAAGAAAATACTAAAGATTTTAGGCCAAAAACCGGCGGTTGCCCTCGAATCATTGAAGGACACCGACGACACAAAGGCTTCTTATGCTATGTCCCGTTCTGTAAAAAACCTGATAGATGCCGGCAGCGCCGAAATATTGAACTCCGTAAATAAAAAATTTGTTCGTATCACCAAGAAAGGCAAAGCCAAGCTCGATACTTTGAAACTGGAGGGCACAGAAGCTCTGGTACCGCAAACATGGGACGGGATGTGGAGAATAATACTTTTGGATTTACCGGAGGAACGAAAAAGCGAGCGCGAATCGCTCCGCTATCTCTTAAAAAAAGCTGGATTCGTGTGCTTAAAAAATTCCGCGTGGATATCCCCTTTTCCCTATGAACACCTGTTTGCAAATATAAAAAAAGATCTCGGCCTTTCGAGCGAAATGATGATAATCGTCACGGAGCGCATGGACGAAGAAACCAAAAAAGTTCTTTTTGAAGCTTTCGGCAAGTAAAAATTAATATACTTCTCGGTTGTAGCAACTCTCGCAATAAATTTTTTCCGGTCTATCCGGCGCGTAGGGCGTTTCAAATTCATTGGGACATTTTGCATCGTGTCCGTGCTCGGTCTGTGCACAGACGCAGGGCCTGTGCCAGAGACGGCGCAGGGGGCGCAGGCTAAACCGTCTCTTGTACCGGCAATTGGGGCAATTTCTCGGCAGGGGTAGGCTTTCCTTGCGATAAAATAAAAGCTCGTTTTTGGTAATGTTGTAATTCTTAGAACATCCACTGCAGGCAAATATCTCATTTAAAAATGAATCGGGGACGTCCTCGATTTTGTCGGGAATTTTAGCACTGGGAACAGTTTCTTTGCCAAAAGTACCGAGAGTGTTATCCTCCCATTGCCAACCGCGCGCCTTGACTTGTTCTTTGGTCATGGGCATGTATAAATTGCCCTGCGTTTCGTTGTAGTAAACTGGCGCCATTGAAGGCGGAAAAAATTCTCCGTATTCCCCCGTCTGCTTCATATGCTCTATAATTTTTTCTTTCAGAGTTAAATATTCGGCTTTTGTATATTTCTTGTTAAAAATCATGTACTCGCCTTTTTTGACCGAAACACAGCCAAACAAATTCTGGCTGTTCTGACAGGTGTCGCTGTACATGATATTCATGTTGTCATAGCACAGGTGGCAAAATTGGCAATTGGAAAGCCTGGTACACCCCTGAGATTCATAAGTAAGCTCAGTACTTATCCCTACATGGTATAGATCCATGCAATCTTTTGTATCCGGGCTACCGCAGAGGTATTTGCCATTTTCTCCTTTGTTTACTTCGAAGGAATTTGTGATATTTTTACAATCGAAAAGCAAAGATCCGACCGAGTTTATATTTCTCTCGCTTATGACATAGCGGTGAATGGCTTCGGTTCGCAGCATCTCTTGAAACTCCTGTTCCAAGCCTTGCCGAGTCAGGAAAGAAGAGAGGTCGATCTCTTTCATTTTTTCTTTATATTCTTCTCGCGTAAGCTGCTTATTCCTAAAGACATAGCTTTTATTTCGCAAGTTGGAAGACATAAAACAATCAGTGGAGCCCCGGCAATCGTAACAATAATAACAAGACGAACAGTCTTTCAAGAAAGTACTGTACTGGCATTGATACGACGTACGCGAATCGTTCGATTCGTACAATCTTTCTCCTTTTTCGTAAATATAGCTGCAGTCCATACAGTCCCGCGAATTGCCAAAAATCCAGTTGGTATAAAAAATATCTTCCCCGTCGAAGCTACAGAAAGACATGTAAACATTTTTATTGTCCGCGGAATGGTTTGTATATTCCGAATTGACGCTATTCTTGTTTAAAAGCGCCATGCGGGGTACGTCGTGTTGCAATTCGGCAAACTGCTCGAAAAATGGTCGGCTAAAATCGAAATCCCGCCCGTAGGAGGCCGGGTCCCAGTCGTCGCCCCACCAGCAAACATTACAATAAACCTTGTAGGGTTTATTTGGAGAGTAAATCGTGACCGTACTTTTCCCGCACAAATCGCAGGGCCTCCTGTACAGATTGCGCTCATTCCGCCAGGCATAACGCCGCAATTGACGGCACTCCGGGCACCACGTCGGCGGCGGGACTTTGATTTTTTCGTAAAACTTAAAATCCTCCGATTCTATGGTGAAATTTTTTTTGCAGTTTTGGCAATTTTTTGTTTCCGGTTTCATCAGGCGATGTTTTGTTTATAACATTCCTCACAGGCGATCTTCTGATAGCCCCATTCCGGCGGATAATAAGCATCGATATTTTTTTCACAGTAGACACATTTGTACGGATAGCCCCTTAGTGTTGTTATTTTTTTGGCCCTTTTTAACATCCTAAGGTCAAAATGCACCCTCGGCAGGGCAAAATTTTTCCGCGTATGAAATTCATATTCAGCCATAGAAATATTAAACCTGTAACTACTTTCAGGACAAATTAAGGCTTGTTTGGTTATGTTTTCGTTGGTGTCGTTAATACTATCCGGTAATTCCTGAGAGGACATGCCGTCAGACGAGGACAGATCCTCTTCGGACCAATATCCTCCTTTTTTCAATATCTCTTCTTTTGTGGTAGTTGGGAAATAAATGATACCATTGCATAAATTATACTCGCAGACACTCATGGAATACGGCAAAAACTTGCCATATTCCCCCCTTGCTTTCATGTCTGCGATAATTTTATTTTTTAAATTTTCATATTCTTCTTTGTTGTACTGCTTATTCAATATGCAATATTTCTTTTTCTTCAATCCTATGCATCCGAAACAATATTCACATTCATCGCAAAGATCCAGATACTCGGAGTATCGAGCATTGGACGTAGAGGAGTTGGTGATTTGATATCCGCCATACACGCAAGAATTCGCCCCCGAAACTTCATTATGCCAAGTACCGAGTTGGTCAATGCAATCCTTGGTATCCATCCCTCGCAACGAATTACGACAATTTTGTGAATTCTCCCAAGAAAATACATTGACACATTTATCGCAATCGGTCAGATAATTGCCTGTGGAGTTAGTAGTTTTTAAATTAAAATTTTCCCTGTGCACTACCTCGGTTTCCAGAATATTTTTGAACTCCTGCTTTAAAGTTTCCACATTTTTATGTGAATCCAGCCTTATTTTCTTTAACTCAGCTTCGTATCCTTCCTTGGTATACTGCTTGTTCCGAATACAGTATTGCTTGTTCCTTAAATTCCAAGACATAAAACAGTTCTGGCAATTGCGACAATCAAAGAGAAAATATGAGTCTATGCAGTCCCTGGAATTCTCGGAAAAGTTTAGGTTGAAAGAATTGTGGCACAAAAGACAATCGTAAGAGTTTTGTAAATTGAAAGAATAAACAATATCAAAAGAATCCTTTGTCTCTACCACCCGATAGCTATAACTTATATTTTCACATTTTAAAATACTTCTTGAAAGGTAACAATTCTTAGAATCCCAGCAATCGTCACACCAATCACAGTTTACGCTCCGCTCCCCCGTCTGATGCGGCCTAGGGATCTTTTCTTGAAGCTCTTTAAGCTGGTCAAAAAAAGGCTTGGTCGAGTCATATTCCTGCCCTTGTTGCATTGGATCCCATCCGTCACCCCACCATTCGTGAGATTTATATATCGGGTATCTAGAATTTGGAGGTAACACCGTTATCAAACTTTCTCCGGACAAATCCGACACCCCTTTCCTAAATTTACCAAACTGCCAAAAAGCGGAATATAGTTTCATTCTACATTCAAAACATTGCTCCGGAACAATCAAGCCTATCTTTTCATACAAAATCAAATCCCCCGAATCTATTGTAAATTCTTGCTGACAGTCAACACAGGTTTTAGTCTGCGTTTTTGAACTCATAGACATTTACTCCGGCGGGGCGCATGATACGCTCACCCAGCTTGTATCCCTGCTGAATTACTTTGGCAACTTTATGGTCAAGTTCTTTTTTATCGGTGACCACCATGTCTATCGATTGATGAATATTCGGGTCGAAAGTTTCGCCTGCCTCGCCTATCGGCTTTACTCCGTATTCTTCGAAAACGGCATTGAGCTGGGAATAAATATGCTCCACGCCTATGCGCCAGTTTGGCTCAACTTTCTCCCAAGCCTCCTTGTTGGCGAAAGCCATATTGAAGCTGTCCAAAACCGAAAGGAAGCGGGCCAGTATGCGCTCGCGCATGGCCTCCGAGAAAAGCGCCTTTCTGTTGTCCTCCTCTTTCTTGTAATTGGCAAAATCCGCGCGCTCCTTCTGCCAACCGGTAAGGTACTCTTCTTTTTCTTTTTTTGCCTGCTTGAGATCCGCTCGCAGTTTTTTAAGAGTCTTTTTCAGGTCCTCTTCCCCATCTTCGTTGTATTCAAATTCTTCAATCTCATCTGATTCACCAGAATCATCCTGAGCCTTGTCGAAGGGTTTTTTATCCTTTTCTTCGTCCTGCATGCGCCTATATTAGCATAAAAAAATCCCACTTGGAAGTGAGATTTTTTGAGTGGTCAAGGAACGTCTGTCCTCCTATTTCCGGCTCGCAAGCTCGCACCGGAAATTTTCTCTTGCACGAAACCGGAGTAAACGCTAATCAATTAGCGCTTACTCCATTGAGGGGCCTTTCTTGCTTTCTTGAGTCCGAATTTGCGGCGTTCTTTGGCGCGAGGGTCGCGCTTGAGGAATCCCAATATTTTCAATCCGCCGCGAAGCTCGCCGTCGGACGCCACCAGCGCGCGGGAAAGTCCGTGCCGCACGGCTTCCGCCTGGGAGTGCAGTCCTCCGCCGGAAACTTTGGCTTCCACGCTCCATTTGGCTTCCGCCTTTTCGGCGCTCATACCCTTGGCAATAGGGTCCAAGATGATGCGGCGTTCAACTTCAGTCTTGAAATACTCACGGCCTTCCTTGCCGTTAACCACAAAATTAGCTTTGCTTGCGGGAGTTATGCGCACTCTCGCGGTCGAGGTTTTACGCCTGCCGACAGCTTCTATATATCTCGCCTTTTTTTCTTGTGTTTTTTCTTTATCCATATTAATTCTCGATTTTTAAATTTTTCATCATTATCCTGCGCAGTTTGTTTCCCGGAAGCATTTGATAAGTAGCCAGGCGTACAAGCTCCTTCATGCCCTTCTTTGCCGCTGTTTCTCCCGCCGTCATTATGCGCAGTCCGCCGGGAATTCCGGAATGTCTCTTGTGGGTGATGGTTTCCAGTTTTTTAGGCGTAATGCTGATTTTGGAAGCGTTCACTATTTTTACCGGAAAACCGGAATAAGCGTGGCGCTCAAAAGTAGGACGGGTCTTGCCCATCAGGTGCATGGCAGCCGAAGAAGCCACGCGGCCCAAGGTCATACCTGCGGCGTCTATGGTCTTGGTATCTTTTTCGCGGCTTTCTTTACTTGCTTTACTTGTTTTGAGTTCTTTTTTCATATTATACAAATTCTATAATGGCCATTTTCGCGCCGTCGGACTTGCGGGGCGGAAGTTTGGAAATGCGGGTATAACCTCCCTTACGGTCAGCATAGCGCGGCGCGAGCACCAAAAACAACTTTTTGGTCTCGGACTTTCTGCCGGCGAGCTTTGATACCACAAGTTTCCTGGAAGCCAAATCGTTCTTCTTGGCGCGGGTCATAATCTTTTCCATGAACGGGCGCAGTTCCTTTGCCTTGGGTTCGGTCGTCTTTATCTTTTCGCGGATTATCAAATTGAGCGCCAAAGAATTCATAAGCGCCTTTTTTTGCGTCTTGCTCCTGCCGAATTTTCGTTTGGTATTGTGGTGCCTCATATTATTCCTTTAAAGTAAGTCCGAATTTATGCAAAACTTTTTTAATCTCGGAGATTCCTTTTTCCCCGATGCCTTCCACTTCAAGCAGGTCTTCACGCTTTTTCCGCGCCAAGCCGCCAAGCGTCCGGATATTTGCTCCCGAAAGCGCATTTAGGGTCCGGGTGGAAAGATCCAAGGTATCGGTGCGGGTCTTTAGAACATCCGCGACGTCGCTGCCCTTCTTCTCGTCATCCTGAGCACCTTCTTCCTCTTTGTCCGCCTTTTTGCTGACTTTCTCTTCTTCTTCCGGTTCCTTGAAATCAATGATAGCCTTGAGCTGATTTATCATGATGGCGATGGAATTTGAAAGAGCTTCGCGTGGAGAAAGAGTGCCGTCGGTTTCGATGACCATACGCAGGCGGTTGTGGTTGGTGCGGTCGCCCACGCGCATATTTTCAACTTCGTAAGAAACCCTGCGGATAGGAGTAAAGATGGCATCCACCGCGATGGTGCCGACATCAACCTTGTCTTTCTGGAAAACATCTTTGGGGACAAAGCCCAAGCCCTTCTCGATTTTCATTTCTATATTCAAATTGATTTTGCCGGTAACCTCCGCTATATGCATCTCCGGATTGAGTATTTCCACCTGTCCTCCGGCTTTGATGTCGCCGGCGAGCACTTCCTTGGGTCCTTTTACGGAGAGGGTCACGAGTTGCGGCTCATCTGAAAGCATTTTAAAGCGGAGCTTTTTTAGGTTCAAAATAACTACAATTACGTCCTCCTTTATGCCGTCCATGGTCTGGAACTCATGGGTCACGCCTTCTATCTTTATAGAAGTTATGGAAGCTCCGGGAAGCGAAGAGAGTATGATACGGCGCAGGCTGTTGCCGAGCGTATGCCCGTAGCCGGGATACAGTCCGTCTATTTCAAACACTCCTTTGTTGCCTTCTTCGAGTACTACGCGGGGCTTTGAGGGCATAAGTATATTATATTCGGGCATAAGTTTGTATAAGTTATTTTGCTAATTAATAACGAAAAGTGAAGTTTATCGGCTGTAAAATTCAAGCACTGCGTTCAGGTCGAGAAATGTCTCCTTGTTCTCCGGCCTGCCCTGTATCTTGCCTTCCATCGTGCCAACATCAAAAGAAACCCATGCCGGCGCGCTGTAATCCTTGAGCCGCTCTACCAGATTTTCAAAAATTTTCTTCGGCTTACTGCCTTCGCGAACTTTTATAACATCTCCCGGTTTCAGTTCATAAGAAGGAATAGTAACTCTGTGCGCATTGACGATAAAATGACCGTGCGAGACCATCTGTCGTGCGGCACGCCTGGAAGGAGCTAGGCCCATGCGGTATATGGTATTGTCTAGTCGGACTTCCAGCATCTCGTATAATTTCGGAGCCGAACCGGCGCCCTTGATATGCGCGGACTTTTTGACATAGTTTGAAAGCTGACGCTCGGTGATGCCGTAAGAGAATCTAACTTTCTGTTTTTCCAGAAGCTGAGTTCCGTATTCACTCGGCGCTTTCGGTCGCTTGCCGCCCATTACAGGACTCTTCATGGAAGCCGAAAATTTCGGGGTCTGAGTTTTATCATATACTCCCGCTCCGAGCCTTCTTGCTATTTTAAATTTCGGCTTTGATATCATAATTTTAAATATTTAAATTAAACTCTATACCCTTCTTGGCTTCTTGGCCTTAGGGCCGTTATGCGGTACGGGCGTCGCGTCGAAAATGGAAGTTATCTCTACGCCGTGAGCCATGAAAGCCCGAATCGCCGGCTCTCTTCCGGAGCCCACCCCTAGCACTATCACGTCTGCGTCTTTTACTCCTAGCGCCGCCGCTTTACCCCCAACAATGTCGCCCACCTTGGAAGCCGCGAAGGGTGTGCCCTTTTTGGCGCCCCTAAACCCGAGGCTGCCGGACGTGGACCAAAACATCGTGTTGCCGGATTTATCGGAAAACAAAACCTTGGTGTTGTTGAAAGTCGCCTCGATATGCAGAATACCGGAAGTCAGTTTCTTTTTCGGAGCCTTTAATGGCGCGTCCACAGCCGGAGCAGCCGAGGCTTCTGTTTTTTCTTTCTTATCTTCTTTCTTGTCTTCTTCTGTTGTAGTTTTTGTCTTACCCATTTTAAAAAATTAATTAAGTCTTGCTTTCTTTCCTGCGGCCGGATGCCATTGTCTTTCGGACATTGCCTCGGACGGTACGGGAATTCGTTTTGGTCCGCTGACCCCGAACCGGCAACCTCTTTTGATGGCGCCCGCCTCGGTAACTTTTAATATCCTTGAGGCGTTTGATATTGGCAGCGACTTCTCGCTTCAAATTTCCTTCAATCGGTATTTTCTCCACCACTGCGCGTATTTTGTTCTCTTCTTCGAGTGACAGGTCCTTGGATTTCTTGCCCCGCTCTATGCCCACCTGATCCAGTATTCGCCTTGCGGAAGATATGCCGATGCCGTAAATCGCAGAGAGACCTATTTCCAGCCTTTTTTCGTCTGGTATGTTTATTCCTAGAATTCTCATAAATTATTGTTTTTGTTTATGCTTTGGGTTAGAGCAAATTATCCGGAGGTGTTTTCCTCTTTTAACCATCTTACACTTTGCGCAAATTTTCTTTACGGCTGACTTTATTTTCATTTAAATTGGCGAAACAAAACAATACAACAGAAAAACAAGGATATACCCTTATTTTTCAATGGTTTTTGATTTTTTAAACCGTAACCAAAACGTAATTTGTATAATACACTATAATCAAAAAAAGTACAAGTGCCCTGTTAATATCAGAGCCGTTTTACGATTCTACCTTTGCCGCCATAGGGATCCAGCACGACCTCCACCTTGTCCCCGATTAAAACCTTTATCCGATGCATCCGCATCTTACCTCCGAGATACGCAAGAATTTCTTGTTCACCCGGAGCGCCGCTTTCTAGTGCAACCCGAAACAAAGTGTTCGGTAGGGCTTCGGTGACAGAGCCTCTCGCGGTAACCAAGTTTTCATTTTTAGAATCACTCATTGGATAGCGTAATCATACTAGAAATAAGGCCCGGCGTCAAACAACGTACGGCAACCCGCGTTAATTGTCTTCCGGGTAATGTACGATGACTTTTATTT
>JALYJR010000026.1 GCA_030775165.1 bacterium
GTGCGTTAGAGGGCATGTCGTCCGGCGGGGCAAACTCCGCCTCGCCCGGACTGAATTGGTCGAGGGTCCATCTTTGGTCCTCTCGCCCAACCGGTAGCCACTCTTTCTTTCCAAAGAACTTTACCAAGGCGGGCCGTCCACCCGTCTTGATTTCTACGTCCCAACCCACGTACATCTTGCACGGGGCGGAACACTCGTTGAGCGGCATTGGCGCCGTTGGCGGCTGCCGCGATTGCCGATACTGCTCGGCGGCGGTCTGCTGGTCCTCCTTCCGCTTGTCTTCTTTGCAGGCTTTGAGGCCGATGACGAGGCAGAAGACGAGAAATATCGCTACGATTACAGCGTATCCGCAGCCTGATGCGCGCTTCAGTGGCGGTGTTGCGTTAGTTCCAGTTGGGCTGCTCATTTAGATAATCCTCCCGAATACTTTCGCCATAGCCGTAGCGGTTGCAGCGTCAAGACCATACATCTTCTTGGGGTCTGCTTTGCCCGTGATGTACAGAGCAGCTTCGTAGGCTTCTTCGTGGGTAAAGCCGTACTTACCTCCTTCCTTCTTGGGTTTTTCGAAGTCTGCCACCATTTCGCCGAAGTGCTCTTTCTCGACTCTCTGGCCCTTACGCTCAAGTTCTTCCCGTGCCTGGAGAGCCAAGGCCTCAAGCGTCTTCGGGTCGGGCTTGATTGACGAAATGACGACATGCTTAATGTCGATACCCCAGTCCTCATGCTCGACTGCTTCCTTTACGTGTTTACCGAGCTCGTCAGCGAGGTCGAGAACTTCTTTCATCGGGCGCTTGCGAATTTCCGTCCTCAGAACTTCCGTTCGCTTCTCGTCAATGCCGTGCTCGATCTCGCTTTCCTCAACATCGAGGTACTGATACAGGTCGCAGACTTTATAAGCAACTGTCCCGTCCACGAACACTGTCAGATTGTCGCGAGTGGTGAACTCAGCCACGCCCAAAGGCATGATTTGCTGCTTGCAGTTCACCGGTATGAGCCCGAGCGGCCAGGCAGCCCATCTCCATCTCTCCTTACGCTCCCAATGGGTTCGAGAGCCCAGAATCGTCAAGAGGCCACGGTGACCGGTAGGAATTTTCTTCCAACCGGACCACCACCACAATGCAACCACAAGAAGAATAATCCCTGTAATCATCGTCATCTCCTCCGCGCCCTTACTTCAACGCGTTGTTGTCGGTAGGGAAGTCAACCAATTCACGAACTTCTAAAAACCAAGCGTTTACCCGGCTACGCGCCGGAACGCCAAATTATGCTGTGTATGCGGTTGTCAAACAACAAGCAACCTTTATTATTATATCACAAACAAGCTAAAAAGTCAACCTTGGGGGCTGACTTTTTAGCTTGCTATTAATGGATATTTTCGTGATTTAGGCGTGCTTGAGCGGAGCGCTGTCGTATTGTTCTCGGCTGCGGAAAACTTTCCGGCCCAAGACTATGATGAAGACTATGAAGATAGCTACCAGTATCCACTGCACTATGCCTGTCGGCAGGAAGGTGTTGCCTCCCAAGATTACGCTGGACGCGAGACTCTGGTCGCTATCCGCATTCTCGAAGGTGCCCGGGTAGTAGTTGATGGGTGTTCCATCGTTGCCGTAGTTGTAAGGGTAATTGTTCTGGTTTTGATTGCCGTAGTTCTGATTCTGGTTCCCATTATTATTGCTTTGCGTCGCAGGAGCGGGGACAGTGCCTGTTACCTTTACTTGTGCCGCGTTGGAATAATCGCCGTTGGCGTTCCAGACTGTTACATAGAATCCGCCGTCAGTCCGGTAAAAATCATATGCGGTTGCCTGCGCCAGAAGATGGGAATCATCGATAAAGGTCGTGTGGCGATTGGAAGCATTGATTTTAACCACGGAGCTTGGCGTAAAGCCGGAACCGGTTACGGTAATTGTCTTGGCTGTCGCGCCCGCCTTTACTTCGTCGGGGCTTACGGCACTAACGGTCGGTGCGGATACTTCTTTTACCACCCGCTCTTGCTGCACCGGAGGGGGAAGAGTGTAGCCGCTGACATATGCCCTTTCGGCTGCCAAAGCTGCCGTTGCAAAGAAGCCTAGCGCCAAAATAGCTATACTAATAAAGGTTTTGCTCAAGCTCATATATATTTTATTTGTATTTATATTACTCATGCTAGTAGTATAGCATATCCTGTCAAAAAAGTCAAGCTCTAAAGCTACCTCATAGGGACTTATCTTTTTCGGCTGTTTTTGAACTTATACAAAAAGCTATAAAGAAGATAGCCCAGATTTTTGCGAGTTAGGATGAAAATACAAATACTGGAAATAAATATCAGGAGTCCGATAAGAGCCAAATGGTCCGTGGCGGTAAAACGCGCGAAATCAAACAATGTGTGCGCGAGGTATGCCGTCGGGTCGCGCAGTTTTTCCGCAAACAGATAGCGCACAAATTCCACCGGTCCGAAATAAATCGCGATAAAGACGATAAGCCCCAAGACCGTGCCCACTGCTCCGTAGAGAGCGAGAAGTCCCAAGCCCCGACCCTCCCTGACTACCCTCGGTGTGTGGCGGATGTTTAATCTGATCTGGGCGGAGAAAACATTGTAATACATTTTGACGCGCGCGACGAGCCCTTGCCAAAAACCGTACTTCTCTTCTTTGACTGTTTGGCCAACGCCCGACAAGACGGCGTAGCGGTAGCCCTTGCCATAGTAAATTGAGAAAAAATTGAGCGCGACCTCGATGCGGAAATGCTGTTTATAATATTCGGGAACTTTTTGCCACAAGCTTTTGGTGATTGCCCGCTCGCCGCCCAATAGGGGCACGAAGGCGACCATCTCGTGTACCAGATACCATTTGCGGTCGCTCATACCTATGAACATGTCCGCCTCGCTCGCGAGTACGGGCGCCAGTATTAGGTCAATAGTTTCATGTGTGAGTCCGATTATATCCGCATCCGAGAAAAAAATTATCTCGCTTTGTGCGAGCGCGACTCCGCGGTCCATGGCGTAGCCTTTGCCCATTTTTGTATCGTTCCTGACGAGATGGACGCCAAATTGTTTCGCCACATTTCCGGTGCCGTCCGTCGAACCGTCGTCTACGACAATTATTTCTTGGAATCCCGGATAAGACGCAAGTACTTCTAAAACTTTCCCGATGCGGGGAGCCTCGTTATAAGCGGAAACCACCGCGGTCACTCTTGTTCTATTTCCTTGAGTGTTCGTTTGCTTATCCATGTAAATAGGAGTCTCCATATGATGATTATTAAGACGATTGCTACCGCTGCGTATTTCAGGTTCTCGATAGTTCCTACGCTATTGCCCGCCAGACGCCCGAAGAGAATAATCACCCCGAGCCACCACGCACTGCCTATGGCATCATAGACAATGAAGGTGGAAAATTTCGTTTTCCGGACCGACAAGTATATTATAGTAAAAATTCGTACGCCATACACGGCTTTGACTAAAAGGAGGGACAGGTGCGGGCGGGAACCGGTTAGCTTCTCCAGCGCCCGAAGGAATTTTTCGCTGCCACGCCGGTATTTTTCCCACCGGTGAAAGACGGTCAGAATTTTTTGCCCGTACAGAAACCACAGGGCATCCGATGCCAGCGTGCCCAATAAGGCGAGCCAAAATATGGTCCAGGTGCTCCAGAGTCCTTGCGCGGAAAGAAAGGCGGCGGCGAGGATGACCGTTTCGCCGAAGAAAAAAGAGCCCACGAAAAGCGCGGGCATCTGATACAACGTCAATATCTCGATAAAGAAGTGTGTATCCATACAATAAAAGGTGTGCCGGGGGGGAGACTTGAACTCCCATGAGATTGCTCTCGCTTGCTCCTAAGGCAAGTGCGTCTGCCAATTTCGCCACCCCGGCAAAACTAAATGTGCATTGTGGTCACAAGTATTTTTCTGCTGAAAAATCTCGCGACCCCGCCTCGGCCTCGTCAGGCCTGCGGCTCGCACAAAACGCCTATGCGTTTTGTGCGCCCTGAAGGGATCGAACCTTCGACCTTATCCTTAAGAGGGATCTGCTCTACCAGCTGAGCTAAGGGCGCATGAATAAAAAAAATTTTAAAAAACTTTTCCGGGTGCCCGAGGTGGGCATCGAACCCACATCCCTTGCGGGACACGATCTTAAGTCGTGCGCGTATACCAATTCCGCCACTCGGGCAATGAAAGCTTAAAAAATCTTTACATCCTAAAATATTCTAACATGTTTTAGGGAGGCCTGGGTGGGAATCGCACCCACGTATATTCCTTTTGCAGAGGAATGCCTTACTACTTGGCTACCAGGCCATTAAAAGCAATCCTAACCGTTTCGCAGCAGTTCGTCAATTTTCTGGCGGTTCTTTTCGCCCAAATCGAGCGTCACCGCAAGAAAGGGGATGGTTTTTATCTGCAATCTTTCTTTTAGGAATCCGCGCAGGTCTCCGAGTCTCCGTTTGACGAAACCGAGCACCTCCGGTTCTTTTTCGGTAGGCAGTACGGTTATAAATATGGTCGCGCGCTTTAAGTCGGGCGATGCGTCTGCGCCCGTTACCGTAATGAGCGAAGTGCGGTTGCCTTCGCGAGCAAGGAATTCCGCGGCTAGTTCTTTGATGGCCTGCGCAACTTTTTCGTTTCTTTCCATCCCAGTACTAAAATTTTAAATTGTTAATAATTGTGGTCATGTGTTTTGTTCAAAAATTTAGTACGGGACAGGTAAGTTATTTTTTTACCATGGTAAAAGATTCCAACACGTCACCCGCGACGATATCCACCTTGGATTCCACCATCATGCCGAATTCCGTGCCCTCTGAAACCTCGCTGGTTTTTACTTTACTTTTTTCCAGATTCACGATTTTGCCGCGGCCTATCTCAAAGTCCCGGCGCATGATTTTTATAATACTGTTCAGGCGAAGCTCTCCCTCCGATACTTTACCTCCCACTATCTGGCGTTCTTTAGTCCGGCTGAAAGCGCGTATGATTTTCGCCTTGCCGGTCGTTTCCGCGGTTTCTATTTTCGGCCGCTTTTCTTCCATTTGTATTTCCAGCCATTCCGTAAGTTTGTAGATGATATCAAATTTTGAAATAGTGATGCCCCTATCCCGCGCTATCTCTTCCGCGCTTTTGTCGGTTTTTACATTGAAAGCGATAACCAAGACATCTGCGCCGGAGGAAATGCCTTTGATGTCCGATTCCGAGATGGGACCTATGCCTTCCGCGACCAGCCGGAATTCCGCGCTGTCGCTTGTAATCTTGGCCACTTCTTTTTCAATGGCTTCCAAGGAGCCCGCGACGTCCGCCTTGAGAATGACAGGGATTACTTTTCTGGCGCTCTCGGTTGCGCTCGGAGCTTTGCTTTCGGCGCGGACGCTATTTTTGAGTTTCCAGTTCTCTGCGTATTTTTCCGCATCGGATTTTTTTTCAAATGACCTGAATTCCGCCCCCACTCGTGGTAATTTGTCAAAACCGACGATGCGGACAGGGGAGGAGAAAGCCGCTTCTTTTACAACCTCGCCTTTGAAGTTTTCCATGATGCGGGTGGAGCAGGTGGCGTTTTCCACCGCGACCGTCATGCCTTTGCCAAGGATGCCGTTTTTGATGATGAGTGTGCCGAGTATGCCGCGACGCGAATCCAGATTGACTTCGATGACGAAGCCCGTTGCGTTTTCTTCGGTGCTCGCGGTATAGCCTTCCACCTCCGCCAGTATGAGTATGAGCGACAGGAGATTGTCTACACCGGCCCCAGTCTTTGCGGAAACTTCTGCCACAGGAACCTGTCCGCCGTAGTTTTCCAGATAAATTTCATTTTCCGCGAGCTCTATTTTTGTCTTTTCGATATTAGCGCCTGGCTTGTCTATTTTATTGATGGCGACAATGCAGGGAATCTTTGATTCTACGGCGGTCTTCCAAGCCTCAATGGTTTGCGGCTTGACGCCGTCTTCCGCGGAAACGACTAAAATCGCGATATCCGCTATTTCCGCGCCCCGCGTGCGCATTTTAGAAAAGGCTTCGTGCCCGGGAGTGTCGAGAAAAGTTATTTTTTTGCTTGCGCCTTTTTCATCCTTAAGTTCGACTTCATATGCCGAAATTCTTTGGGTAATGCCTCCGGCCTCGCCCTCCACCACGTTTGTCTTTCTGATGTAGTCGAGCAGAGTGGATTTACCATGGTCGATGTGTCCCATGACCACCACTACCGGCGGGCGAGAAATAATATTTTGTTTTTCTTTGTGGCTGGTCATAATGTGAACCTAAGCTTTGCATGGTCTTCTCCGCTAAACTTTTGCTTTGCTTAGCGCCTCCTTTTCTTCCGCGGTCAGCTCGTACTGAGACTTGCCTCCCTTGACCGGCTTGGCGAACACGCTCATGCGTTCCCGCCCGTACATGCTGGACAGTACCAATCCATCGCCCTCTTCGTTCACCATACCTATGGCAAAGCTTTGGTTGCCGCCTTGGTCGGGGAAAGGATTGAAACGTATGGTCTCAAGGCCGCGGATACTTTTTTTAATCTTACCGTTAAGTGCAGTTATTTCCGACTGCATTTTCCCCGCGGCACTTTCTAGTTTTTGGATATTGGCTTCGAGTAGGGTGATGGTGTCTTCGAGATCCTTGGCTTTTTTGCCTAAAAAAAATCTTCTTAGGCGGCGTTCGGTGGTAATCATCCAAACCGCGCCGACCAAGAGCGCTATTCCAGCCAAAACAAAAAAAGCCAGTTCGAGCTTTATATTCATGTGTTTTCAATATATACTATTTTTATGGTGAAATCAATTTACCTCGACTATGCCTCTTCCGCGGAACCGAACCCTAGTTCTTTGCACGAACAGGGCGTAGCGGCAAAAAAGAAGCTAGAGAACGCCCGCCGGACAGTGGCCGGCATTTTGAGTGCGCGGCCGGAAGAAATAATTTTTACCGGCGGCGGTACTGAAGGCAATAATCTGGCGATACAAGGCATTTTGTATGCGGCGCAGAGGGAAATTTTTTCCTCCTGCGCCCTCCCTTCGGGTGGGAACCTCGGAGATAAAAAATTTCCCTCTGCGCCGCATCTAATAACTACAAACATAGAGCATCCGTCGGTTTTAGAAACCTGCAGGTTGCTCCAAAGACGGGGGCTGGCGGAAATTTCTGTTATTCCCGTGGACGAGAATGGCATTGTGGATACGAAAAAAATACGGAAAGAAATTAAAAAAAATACCATACTCATATCCGTTATGTATGCAAATAATGAAATAGGCACTATCCAGCCGGTAAAAGAAATAGCAAAAGAGATACGGCATTACCGGAAACACAACAAAACCGTTTATCCTTATTTTCACACCGATGCCGTACAGTCGGTAAACTATCTCGATTTAAATATAGAAAAATTGGGCGTGGACCTACTGACTCTTTCCGGCTCGAAAATCGCGCGCGCGCGCGCGGTCGGAGTGCTTTATAAGAAAAAATCCGTACCGCTTGAAAGCATCTGGGGCGGTGGCGACCAAGAGCATGGCTTGCGGCCCGGAACCGAAAATTTCCCGGCGATTTTAAAATTTTCCGGAGTGCTGGCGCGGGCGCAAAAAAATAAAGAAAAAGAATCGCAACGTTTAGTTAAGCTCCGCGATTATTTTTTGACTTCGCTCGGTAAAAAATTTCAAAAAGTCCCGCTTTTGATTAATGGCGATTTGGAAAACAGATTGCCCAATAACGTAAGCATAACAATTCCCAAAATTCCGAGCGACCTTTTGGTCATAGAACTTTCCGCGAAGGGCGTAATGTGCTCTTCTAAAAGCGCGTGCAAAAGCGCAAGCGGCGAAGGTTCCTACGTCATAAAAGCGCTTCGCCCCAACGCGGACCCGGAAATAGGCGCTGTTCGCTTTTCCTTGGGCGCGGATACGACCAAACGGGATATTGACTATACTGTTCAAACTCTTTCCCAAATTTTGACCAAGTTAAAAAAGTGGTATACTTAGGACATGGATATTAAAGATTTAAACAAATCCCAACTAATACTTCTCGCGGTGCTTTTGTCTTTCATCACATCTATCGCGACCGGCATCACCACCGTGACCCTGATGCAGCAGGCGCCGCCGTCTGTGACTGTGCCGGTAAACCGGGTTATCCGGCAAACCGTAGAAAAGATACAACAAGTGGAAGGCAAGACCACTGTGCAGACCGTCGTGGTCAAAGAAGAAGATTTGGTGGTGGACGCCATCGCCAAGAATCGGGATGCGACCTTCGCGCTTTCGCGGGGCGAAGATTTTGCTGAAGTTCCCGCGGGACGGGCATTTGCCGTATCCGACCAAGGGCTCATAGTAGCTGACGCGTCTTTGGTTCCGGGAGAAGGTATTTATCATGCCACGAATGCGAGCGGCAAATTCCGCGCACATTTCGTCGCAACTGAAAAAGGATTTTCGCTTTTAAAACTCGGCGCGCCCGTCAATTCTACCGATAAACTCACTTTTTCCGTTCCGGTTGCGGGGGACATCGCAGCTATGAAAGCCGGCCAGAAAATAATAGTGCTGGGGAAAAATATCGCCACTGCTATGTTTGAGGCCAGTGATGCGAGTGGCATAAACGTTTCCGTGACGACCGAGAATGCGGGCGCCCTTGTTTTAAATCTCGACGGCGAGGCGCTGGGTGTCGCGGTGCTCAATACCACCACTGGGTTTTCTTCCATACAGACCATCAATGAGTTTTTGGCCAAAGCTGTACCGGTATCCGCCGAGTAGTCAGGGTAATATTTACCATATTGACACGTCATGTAATATAAATGTATGCCTCCACTAAACAAATTTACAACTAAAGCCAAAGAAGCCATAAAAAAGGCTCACGAGCTCGCCATAGAGCGGGGAGTAAACCATGTGTCTACCTTCCATCTTTTGGCAGCGCTTCTTTTAGCTGAGGAATCCATAGTAAATTCTATACTCGATAAACTGGAGATAGACACCATGCTACTGACAGACTCGGTGCTGGAACTTATCGAATTGCCGGAAACACGCAACACAGTATCGCCTTCATACCAGATATACTTAAATCCCGATTTGGCGCAGGTCATCGAGCATTCCGTTAAGCTTGCGGAATACATGAAAGACGACTTTGTGTCCACCGAACATTTATTTGTAGCGATACTTGAAGTAGGCAGCGAGGCGCGGGAAACTCTTGCCCGTTTCCGCATTCACAAGGATCAGGTTATGAAAGTGCTCGAAGAGCTACGGAGCCAAAACATCACCGATGTTTCTGAACCTAAAAAGTTCAAACTGATAATGAAATACACCCGCAATCTCACCAAGCTTGCCAAAGAAGACAAGCTGGACCCGGTAATCGGACGTGACAATGAGATTAACCGTATCATGCAGATACTTTCCCGACGCACCAAAAATAATCCGATACTCATAGGCGAAGCGGGGACGGGTAAAACCGCGGTGGTAGAAGGGTTGGCGCAGATGATTACAAAAGGCAATGTTCCGGAATCTCTCAAAGAC
>JALYJR010000027.1 GCA_030775165.1 bacterium
GTATTCTCCTGTGTTTCCCGGCACGCCTGCCTGCGCAGGCAGGTCCCAGACAAAGCGGTAGTGTTTCTTTGGTATGACCTGAGTGTGCCCCGGACCCATAGGACGGATATCCAAAAAGGCCAGAAAGTTTTCATCCTCGTAGACCTTTATGGCAGGGACTTCACCCTTTACGATTTTGCAGAAAATACACTCCTGTTCCATGTTATAATTTTACCATATATGCATCCCGTTAGAAATATCGGCATACATATTTTATTATTTGGGTTAAATCGGGAAGCTTTGAATGAAAATTTCTAACGGGATGCAAAAATACGGAGAACTCTTGGCGCGGCTATTGGAGAAAAGAGGTATAATTGATGAACAAAAGGCGGAAATTTTTCTAAACCCCGATTACGAGCGTGATCTCCATGACCCTTTCCTTATGCGGGATATGGAGCGGGCCTGTGTGCGGTTATTTGAAGCCATAGAAGCAAAAGAAAAAATAATAATTTACGCGGATTACGACTGCGACGGCATACCCGGTGCGGTGATTGCGCACGATTTGTTTAAGCTACTGGGCTATGAAAATTACGAGGTCTACATACCGGAAAGAAATTCTGAGGGCTACGGGCTTAATTTAACGGCCATCAAACAATTTCATGAGTCCGGCGCCAAACTTATAATTACCATAGACCTTGGCATTACAGCTGTGGCGGAAGTCGCACAGGCGGAGATTTTGGGTATGGACGTGATAATTACGGACCACCACTTGCCCCACGAAGTTTTACCGCGGGCTTTTGCCATATTGAATCCCAAGGTGGACGATTATCCCGAGAAAATGCTCTGCGGCGCCGGAGTAATGTTTAAATTCGCGCAAGGGTTTATAAAAAAGTATGCAGAATATTTCAAAATAAAGAAGGGCGCGGAAAAATGGATGCTCGACATGGCGGGGCTCGCCACCCTTTCGGACATGGTGCCGCTTACCGGAGAGAACCGAACCTTGGCGTACTTCGGCATGAAAGTTTTACGAAAGTCCCGGCGTCCCGGCCTGCAGAAGCTTTTGGCGAAAATGAACATCGACCAGAGGCACGTGTCCGAAGACGACATTGTTTTTATGGTGACCCCACGGTTGAACGCCGCATCGCGTATGGACAATCCTATGCGAGCGTATGAGCTGTTGGCCACCGAAGACCCTGCAGAAGCCGGCGGACTGACGGACCACCTTTCTAAGATAAATGATGAGCGGAAGAATATAGTCACTCAGATAATGCGCGAGGTGCATAAAAAGTTCGAGCATAGAGACGGAGAACAAAAAGAAGTCATAGTGCTGGGCAATCCCTCGTGGCGGGTAGGAGTGCTGGGCCTCGTGGCCGGCAAGATTTTGGACGAATTGGAGCGTCCTGTATTTGTGTGGGGGAAGGATGAGAACGACGCCATTAAAGGCTCTTGTCGGAGCGACGGCTCGGTATCCGTGGTGGAGCTAATGACGGACGCGCGGGATTCCTTCATGGAATTCGGAGGCCATGAGCTTGCAGGGGGATTTACGGTGCAGAGTGATAAGATACATTTTCTGGAAGAAGCACTTACCAGTTCTTATGCCAAAGTCAGGCGCGCAAAGACGGATGACGATGTAAACCACGACATAAAGACCGACTTGGGCGCGGTAAATATGAAAAATTGGCGGGAGATAGAAAAACTGAGCCCGTTCGGCTTGGGCAACCGGAAGCCCGCATTTCTTTTTGAAAGCGTGAAAATAGAAAAAATAAAAAAGTTCGGCAAGAACGGTTCCGGCGAGCACATGGAGATAATTTTTTCCGGCGCAGATAAGAAAAAAATTCCCGCGGTCGCCTTTTTTTCGGGGCACGATTCTTTCGGTTCGCCTTTGGAAGAGGGCAGGGCAGTGAACCTGCTTGCCACTTTCGACTTGTCGCGCTTCCGCGGGCGGGAAGAGTTGAGATTGAGAATAAGTAACATAACTTGATATAATAAACGCTATGTCGGAAGCTGTACCAAAAGATTTTTCTTTGGAGAGGAAAGTAAGACCTATAGTAAAGGATTCATGGTTACACGAATATATCGTGGCCAATATTACTGCACCGCAGACTTTCTCAGCCATAGCTATTTTCCTATCTGCGGCTGTTCTTCAGGATAGGCCCGACACCTGGGACAGTTTCTTCAGTTCCTCTCTCTCCGGTACAAGTTAAAAAATTAAGTGAAATAATGTCTAGGGCCCACGCTGGCATGGGAGTCAATCATGCGACAAAAGATGAAACAAGCCATTTTCCTGCAGGCACCGATCTAGCCATTGTACATGAAACTCGCATTAGGAAATTATGGACCGATGCCAGAAATATAGTTTATAAGGATCTTTCCACTATTTTCGCAAAAATGAATAATTGGGCGCCACATCCCTTCACTAGTCCCGATAAAATAGATAAGTTTATGAAAGATCCTGAAAATGCGGAAACGCTTACCAAAGTTCTCAATATTTTTTCTACAATTAAAAAAGCATTTTATTCACCAGAAACGCGGAAACTACTGGTGGATTACAAAAAAACACTAACTGGTCACTCTAAAGGGACTCAGTCCGCCCATCCGGACCGTTCAATTTTAATGACTGTTACCAAGAGAGAATTGGAACAAAATGGTTGGGATTTATCAGATCCCTTGGTGAAACTCGTTTTGGAAACATCGGTACGCTAAATTATGGCAGAAACAATCAAAATCTATACTGATGGCGCAGCGCGGGGAAATCCCGGGCCTGCGGGTTGGGGCTCGGTTTTTATCGATGGCAAACATGTTTTTGAGATTGGCGGGCGGAGCGACCATGCGACCAATAATCAGATGGAGCTCACTGCGGCGATTGAAGGCCTGAAATACCTAAAGAAACATCAGATAGATTTGCCGGTGGAAATTTTTGCAGACTCTAAATACGTCATCTTGAGCGCGACCGAATGGATATTTAACTGGCAGAAAAATAATTGGCGCAACGCCGCCAAAAAACCGGTCATGAACCGCGAACTCTGGGAAGAACTTTTTGAGCTCACTCAAGAATTTAATCCGAAATGGAGTTATGTCAAAGGTCACAACGGCGATAAATACAACGACAGAGCGGACGAAATCGCCACGAGTTTTGCGGACAACGAGCCGGTAGAATTAAAAAAATAAAAATGAAAGAAAATCCTCTGGCAAAATATAATACTTTAGGATTACGCGGACCTGTAAATCCTCTGGAAAGAGAAAAAATTCTTACCAAGCGGGTTGGTCCTGAAAGTTGGCAAGAATTTAAACAGATAAAATTGGAAGCAATAGAGACTGATCCCGTATCTTTCGGTCATGATGCTCAAAAAATTGCCGCGGCGCGGGAATTGCCGGACGAAGCCTGGCAGGCAGATATAGAGAGGAATATTGTTGTTGTAACAACTTATGACAATAAACCTATTGCTCTGGCCCGCGGAGTACAACAGCCAGAAGAGGGACTATGGACCCTGCACGCAGTTTTTGTTTCGCCCAAATTTCACAAAAATATGACAGAAGAAGGTAAAGTGGCCGAGGATACCGTAAAAAAAGTAATTATCGATATGAAAAATGCAGGAGGTAAAAAAGCCAGACTGTGGGTGAGAAGCAATTTAGGCAATGCAATTAAACTTTACGAACGGTTGGGGTTTAAAAAAATAAATCCTTTACTTTATCCAAAACAGACAATAGAAGGGTGGCGCGTGATGGAGGCAGGTTTAACAAATCTAAATAATTAAAAAAATAATATCTTATGCAGGATAGAATTTTTTATTCAATTTGCTTTGGGTTTTTGGTGGGAGTGCTTTTGCGCTCTTTTATTTTTGTAAATTTTTACGTCGCGGTTCTTGTCGGATTTTTATCTTTGGTAGTTTTTCTGCTTTTTTTGCTGACGGGCGAAAAAAGATGGGGGATAATAATCTCCGTTTTTATTTTTACGCTCTCTCTCGGAATATTGCGTTTCCATGGGGCGGATGTTCTGCCACCACAGGCTTACGAATTGGCTGTCGGCGAGAAAGTTACTTTCGCGGGCCAGCTCATAGATGAACCGGTTGTCTCCGCGAACAACCAGAAATTAACGGTAGAAACGAAACATGGCGGACAGCCGACAAAAATTCTTCTGTCGGCGGGTTTCGAAGAAGAATATCGCTATGGGGACGAAGTGCATTTTTCCGGCATACTTAAAAAACCGGAAAATTTCATGACCGAGCAGAGTAAAGAATTTGACTACATAAATTATCTGCGGAAAGACGGGGTGAGGTACGTTATTTCTTATGCGGATGTGGATATTGTTTCTAGGGGTCACGGCAATCCGGTTAAAGAAATTCTTTTCTATGTCAAAAATAAATTTTTGGAGAAAATTAACTTTGCCGTTGCTTCTCCGGAGAATTTGTTAATGGGAGGGCTCCTCTTAGGGGAGAGGGCGGCTTGGAGCAGTGAGCTCCGGCAGAGTTTTATAGATACGGGTACCATTCACATAGTCGCGCTTTCCGGCTACAACGTCACCATAGTGGCCGAGTGGATAATGAAGTTTTTTTCTTTCATGCCTAGGAATTTTGCTTTCGGCTCGGGAATTTTTGCAATATTTTTATTTATTATAATGACCGGCGCAAATTCCACTGCGGTGCGGGCGGGCATAATGGCCACGCTCGCCCTTGTTGCCCGCGCCACGGGGCGGGATTATGACGTGGCTCGGGCCATGTTCCTCGCCGCCGCCGGCATGGTTTTTATTAACCCCTTTATTTTGGCTTACGACGTTTCTTTCCAGCTTTCGTTTTTGGCGACCATGGCCGTGATATTCTTCGCGCCCAGAATCGAAAAACATTTTTTTTGGGTTACCAAAAAGTTTGGCTTGAGGGATATATTTTCGGTTACAGCCGCGGCCTACCTATTCGTATTTCCCTTTATTTTGTACAAGATGGGTAATTTTTCAGCTATTGCCCTGCCGGCAAATGTCTTGGTACTGCCCTTTATTCCGATTACCATGGCGGCGGGATTTTTGACCGGACTTTTGGGTATAATCTGGCATGGCTTGGCCGTGCCTTTTGGATTTATTGCTTATATCTTACTTCACTACGAGCTTGGGGTGATAAAAATCTTATCTGCCGTGCCCTTTGCAGCTTTTACTATTCCGTATTTTCCATTAATTCTTACAATACTGATATACTTGGGGTTTATTCACTTTCTATTCGGCGTAAGCATCAAGAATTTTTTTACCAAACAGTTTTAGAATATGTCTGATAACTCTAAAAAATACACCCTGCTCATAGTACTTTCACTGCTTCTCGCCGTAGATGTTTTCTTAGTGCGTCTGGATTTAAAAAATTCGCAAAGACTGCTTACATTCGCTGTGCTTGATGTGGGGCAGGGGGACGCGCTTTTCATAGAGTCGCCGTCCGGCGCGCAGATAATGTTCGACGCGGGCCCTGCGCGGAAAGTTTTGAGTCCGCTCGCGCGGGTTATGTCGCCTTTCGACCATACGCTCGATGCCGTAGTCATAACCAATCCGGACGCGGACCATATCGGGGGACTCGCCGATATACTGAAGTATTACCAAGTCGGCGCAGTGTTCGAGCCGGGCACGCAAAATAGCTCCAAAACTTTTCAAAATTTAAAAACAAAAATTAAGGACGCCAAAACACCTTTTCTTCTTGCTAAAAAAGGTATGCGCATAAATATGGGCGACGGCGCGGTAATAGATATTTTATTTCCGGACCGCGATGTTTCGTCGTGGTCCACAAATGACGGCTCTGTGATCGCGCGGCTCTCTTACGGCGCGACGTCCATCATGCTTACCGGCGACTCTACGTCAAAAACTGAGAAAATCGTTTTGGCAAATACCGCGCAGAAAGAAATAAAAAGTAAAATCTTAAAAGTCGGGCACCACGGTTCGCGTTCTTCAACCTCGTCCGCTTTTCTCGGAGTGGTGGCACCCGCACATGCTTTGATATCCTTAGGCAAAGGCAATAGTTACGGACACCCGCATTCTGAGGTTCTTCAAACTTTGAGCGAATTCGGCGCAGAGGTCTTTCGTACCGATATTCTGGGCACGATTATACTAAAATCTGACGGCAGAACAGAGACATTTTCTTTCCACAGATAACCTCACCCCTCGCCCCTCTCCTTGGCAAGGAGAGGGGTTGGGGAGAGGTCTTTTCTTGTGATATACTCAATTCATGAAAGACAAAAAAATTGAAAACTTAATAAAAGCGGAGGAGAAGCGGCAGAGAGAGGGGCTTGAACTCATTCCCTCGGAAAACTATGTTTCTCAAGATGTTTTGGAGGCAAATGGCTCTGTGTTTACCAATAAATACTCCGAAGGTTATCCTGGACGGCGCTATTACGGGGGACAGGATTTCACTGACCAGGTGGAACGCTTGGCCATTGAGCGTGCCTGCAAGTTATTTAATTGCAAATATGCCAATGTTCAGCCTCATGCCGGCGCTCCAGCTAACATAGCTACCTATTTTGGCCTTATGGAACCGGGGGACACAATCATGGGAATGGACTTGTCACACGGCGGACATTTGACGCACGGGCACCCCGTCACATACATAAGCAAAATTTTTAAATTCATTCGCTATAAAATGAAGAATATAGAAACCGGCGAAATTGATTATGACGAAATGCTCCAGGTGGCGATGAGAGAGAAACCCAAAATAATTATGGCTGGTTATTCTGCATACACCCGTGAACTTGATTATGCTAAATTTTCCGAAATCGCAAAAAAAGTCGGAGCGTTGGCTATTATGGACGCTGCTCACATAGCAGGATTGATTGCCGGAAAAGCCGCCAAGAATCCTTTTGACTACGGATTTGATATAATTCTTACAACTACACATAAAACCCTTCGTGGACCGCGCGGGGGAATGATTTTAATACGAGACAGTGAAGAGCTCGCGAAAAAAATCGATAAATCCGTTTTCCCCGGGTTTCAAGGCGGTCCTATTATGAATACCATTGCCGCCAAGGCCGTATGTTTTGGCGAAGCACTTACGCCGGCATTTAAAAAATATGCGGCGCAGATTATAAAAAATGCCAAGGCGATGGCCAAGGTATTTTTGGATAATAATATCAGGTTAATTGGCGGAGGCACTGACAACCACTGTGTTCTTGCGGATATATACGGTTCTTTGGGTGTGACAGGCAAGGAAGGTCAAACAGTTCTGGACGAAGTGGGCATAACACTCAATATGAACATGATAGCTGACGACCCTAGAAAACCGATGGACCCTTCTGGCATCCGTTTCGGCACACCGGCTATCACCACCCGCGGATTTAAAGAAAAGGAGTGCAAGCGGGTAGCCGAGCTTATGATTATGGTGCTTAAAAACAAGGATGATAAAAAAGTAAAAGAAGCCGTGCACAAAGAAATCAAAAAACTCGCCAAGAAGTTTCCCATTCCTAAAAGATTCGTTTAATAAATGATTGAAATTGAAAAAAAGTTCCAGCCGACGGAGGAACAGCTCGAGGCGCTCTTGACCGGTACGGAATTTTTAGGCGAGAAATTCTATACTGACATTCTTTATGATTTTCCGGACCGTCGTCTTTTTAAAAAAGGTTTCCGGCTTCGAAACCGGAACGGCGGTTTTGAGCTTAAAATAGTAAAATCCGATTCCGGGAGTGGTATTGCCGGTTCTGAAGAAGTAGAGAACGATCCCGAAATTTTGGAAAAATTGGGTTTTGAAAGAGAGGACAATTTGCAAAAAGTAGTTAAAGACAATATGGATATTTTGGCGATCTGGGAAACCAAACGTAAAAAATATAAAAAAGGCGAATTTAATATAGACGTGGATGAAACCAGTTTCGGATACAATGTCTGTGAGATAGAAATTATGGTAGATAATCCCGACCAAGTGGTCGAGTCGGAAAACAAAATTTTAAATCTGGCTCAAGAATTCGGACTTTCTCTACGTAAATTGCCGCCCAAACTACAGGAGTATTTTAGACTAATGCAGCCGGAAGTTTATAAGCAACTTTTCAACTAATTACAATTTAGCCCTTTTTCTGGTATATTTTCTTTATGGCCCTAACTACCAAGCGAGGTAAACTCATAGTCATAGATGGCACGGACGGCTCCGGGAAGGCGACGCAAGCGGGGCTCCTGATTAAGCATTTGAGAAAAGACGGCCACAATGTTAAGGTTGTGGATTTTCCGGAATATTACGACAATTTTTTCGGCGCTTTCATCGGGCATTGTTTATCGGAACAGTATTATAATTTTGTAAAAGTGCACCCGAAGATAGCCTCGGTGCTTTACGCCGCGGACCGCTTCGAATCCAAGGATAAAATCGAGAGGTGGCTCAAAAGCGGGACCATCGTGATTGCAAACCGCTATGCGAGTGCGAACCAGATTCATCAAGGCGGCAAGATAGCCAGCACTAAAAAACGGGAAAGTTTTTTAAAATGGCTGGCGCAGATGGAATATAAAGTTTTTAAAATCCCCAAGCCCGACATAGTTTTTTATTTGTCCGTGCCGATTCCCATGGTTCTAAAATTGATTAAGCAAAGAAACAGCGACAGCAAGAGAAGTTATCTGGGTAAGAAGAAAGATGTTCACGAAAAAGACGTAAAGTTTCTGGAGAACTCGCGCAAAAGCGCCTTGTGGCTCGCGAAAACCCAGAAAGGCTGGGTCAAGATTGAGTGTATGCAAAAAGGAGTTCTTCAAACACGGGGCGTAATTCACGAGCAACTGTATGCAAAAGTTCGAAAAATTTTAAATAATTAACTATAATTACAATATGGAACTTAACGAATATCAGAAAAAAGCGCTGCGGACCGCAAACTACGAGGAAAAATACAAAATAATTTATCCGGTTTTGGGCCTGGGCAATGAAGCCGGGGAAGTGATGGGCAAGGTCAAAAAATGGCTTCGGGGCGATGACGGCGTGGGTGTTTTGAGCGACGAACGACGACAGGCACTTAAAGAGGAGATGGGGGACGTGTTTTGGTATTTGGCGGTGCTGGCGCGGGACCTCGACTTGACACTCGAGGAAATTGCGGACGTAAATATAAAAAAACTGGAGTCCCGTCAGGCGCGGGGCACCATTAAAGGCGACGGAGACAATAGATAAATTGCGACAAATTTGCCATGCAGGAAAAAATACAACGTATAATAAAAGACGCTCTCAAAAATCTCGGTATTCCCGAATGTGATTTTGCAGTGGAGCATCCGGATGACCTAAAAAACGGCGATTATTTTACAAATGTCTCGCTTGTCTCCGGCAAATCGGCGGGCGGCAACCCGACAGAAATAGCAAAAAAAATTGTCGGAGAGATTGAAAAAAATTTGCCACAAAAGATAGCAAAGATGGAAGTAGCCGGGCCCGGCTTCATAAATTTTTATATGTCCCGCGAATTTTTCTCCTCGGAAGTGGAAGATATATTGAATCAGGGTGAAGATGCCGGGAAAAATAATAGTCTAGCCGGCAAGAAAATAATGGTGGAGTATACCGACCCGAATCCTTTCAAACCGTTTCATATCGGGCACCTCATGACCAATGCCATAGGGGAATCGGTCGCGCGTATTTTAGAGCACTCCGGCGCGAAAGTTTCGCGCGCGAATTACCAGGGGGATGTCGGCCTTCACGTGGCGAAATCAATGTATGGATTGTTCAAAAATCCGGAATTAGCCGCGAGAACAGGCTCGCACAATACCGAAGCTGGCAATATCGGACGTGCGTATGTGCTGGGTTCGGAGGCTTACGAAAAAGACGAAGCGGCAAAAAAAGAAATTGATGATATCAATAAGAAAATTTACAAGCGGAGCGACGAAAAAATAAACGAAATATACGACTGGGGGTTTAAAGCCACGATGCAGGCGTTCGAAGACCTTTATGATATTTTGGGAACGGAATTCGACTATTATTTTCTCGAAAGTATGATGGCGCCCATTGGCGAAGAAGTGGTGCGAGCAAATGTTGGCACAGTTTTTAAAGAGTCCGACGGGGCAATAGTGTTCAAAGCGGAAGAGCATGACCCAAAACTGCACACACGGGTTTTCATAACCTCGCAGGGGTTGCCGACTTACGAGACCAAGGAGCTGGGACTGGCGGAAGAAAAATTCAAAACTAACCAAAGTATGGATCTTTCGATAATAGTAACTGCGAACGAGCAGATGGAATATATGCGCGTGGTCACAAAGGCAATTTCCTTAATTAATCCGGAGCACGGGCGAAGGATGACGCACATTCCGCACGGCATGATGCGCTTTGCTTCCGGCAAGATGGGCTCACGCAAAGGCAATGTCATTACCGGCGAGTCGATGTTAAACGACGTGCGACAGATGGTGCGGGAGAAGATGGAAGGTCGCGAATTTGATAAAGAGGAATTGGAGAAAGTCGCGACCGATGTCGCCGTGTCTGCGCTCAAATATTCTATACTCAAGCAATCCATCGGTGGGGATATCATTTACGATTTTGAAAAGTCTATTTCCTTCGATGGCGATTCTGGCCCTTACCTTTGTTATTCCTACGCGCGCGCGAACTCTGTACTCGAGAAAGCCAAGAAAGAAAATATATTGCCGGACCCGCACGCGGCGCCCGAGGAAGCGTGGGAAGTTGAGAAAATCTTATATCGCTTTCCCGAAATTGTCCTCCATGCCGCCGAAAAATACGAGCCGCACCATATAACGCATTACCTTGTCGAAGTCGCCCGTGCCTACAATAGTTTTTACGGCAATAATATTATCGTAAACAAAGAAGATAAGACCGCGCCTTACAAGGTCGCCCTAACTTTTGCTTTTACTTTTGTCATGAAAACCGGACTGCACCTCCTAGGTATCAAAGCTCCGGCAAAAATGTGAGAGTTGACAATAATTTTTTAAAAGATTACCATAAACACATGATTTCGGTAAATTTTATAGTTACAACCACCACAACAACTACCTCCTCTGGAGGGGACCTGTTGTGATGGGATAACAAAATCTATCACTTCTCAACAAATCCCCTTCAATCACGAAGGGGATTTTTCGTTCTTTTGCCGTTCTTTAACAACACAACGCTTACCTTCAGGAGATTTTGTGGACGAGAAAGAATCCCCTCAACTTGCCATGCCCGACCCGTGGGATATCTATTGCCAAATGACGGACGAGGAGCTCGACGAGCGAGATGAGCTTCTCCGAGCAGTCGCCGGGGAATATGGTCTCGGTGGACCCTGATAGCGAATAGTCCAAACACTCTCACCCAACAAACGGAAGGAAGGACGGTTATAACATGAGCAAAAGATTTGACGAGGTAGCAGCACAATATGAACGTCTCCAGAACACTCCCACCAACATCGCTGTGCCTGATCGTATGAACGACGGCAGCAAGAGTGAAGTCGGGCAGGAGATCGTCCGTGCGCTCAGGCACAACTTCATCACCCTGTTCTACAGTCCTGAGTTTCATGGGCTCATGGACAAGTTGCGGAAGGCGTGCGATTCGGAAGAAGAGATGGCGCCCGCATATCGGGGCTATCTTGTCGGATTGAATGCCCGGTCGAAAAAGAAGCCGTCCGGTCCGGGAAGAATCGTTCCCTCGCGCGAAAATCGACCCGCCGACATCGCGGAACTCGAAGAGGTGTTTTACAATGAGCGCGATGAAGACTTCAATCCGTTCAGCGGCTTCGTGTGCCACCTGGCAGAGGTAGATGAGGGGCGATGGGGTTCAACCATCGACTCGCTTCTTGATCCAGGCGGACCATAATGAAGGAGAGAGATTTATGAACGGCTATCCCAAACTCACCGGCAGGGAGATCGACAACATTCTCCTCCGCCGCGAGCCGATCGACATCGGCAATCACCTTTCGGAAAGCGACGCTTTTTGGGAGTACTGGAATTCCCTTACTTCCCAAGCGAAAGAACGTGAGAGGCTGCTTTTGCTCGCCATTTCGAATTCCGAGGGCGAGAGTACGCCATAATCCGCGGAGCGGGTTGCCAGCCGGCGACCCGCTCCGTCAATCTTTATGTTAAAATGTTTACGTAATCTTTTACGTAAATGGCCAAGATAATTTATTTCTTTCGGAGCGAGATTATATATTTCACCAAAAGTATTTCGCCCAATGCCCGCCGCATAATGGTTTCCAACACTATTCGGGCATTATCGAACCCGCTCATGGGCATATTCATGAATGCTTTCGTTTGGCGCGCGACCAATTCACTTTTAGCCGTTTCTTTCTTTAATATGTCACAGTTTGTAGGCTTGCCGGTGGGATTTTTCTTGAACGGATTGATGCTCCGAAAAGTACATATCGAGAAGGTTTTTGCATTCGGTGCGGCGCTTACCGGCCTAATGTCTCTAGTGCTGGTAATAGCGGGTTCGAGCAACGCGCAGCTTATTCCTTTGTATGGATTTTTCTGGGGAGTTGGCAGGGGATTTTATTGGGGCAACCGGAATTACTTAGAACTTCAGGAAACCACTAACGAATGGCGACAATATTTTTACGGCTTGCTTACGTCCATACACTCCGTGGCTAATATTATTATTCCGTTCATGGCTGGCTGGTTCATAGTGCTTGTTCAGTACTTTGGAATTCTTTCCGTAGCCTCCGCTTACTGGGCATTGTTTGGTATTGCCTTTGTCTTAATGATGCTGAGCGCCAAGGTGATTTGGAAGGGCGGATTTGAGACTCCTGCGCCCAAAATTATCTCACGCTTAGGCATTTTCCCGTTTTGGGGCAAACGCAGATTGTTAAATATCGCGGCAGGACTTTTTGATGGCACGGAATATGTAGCCGTACTCCTAGTACTGTACGTTTTAGGCAATGAAGGAGTTTTGGGCACCATAAGCTCTGTTACGGCGATATGCGTGGCAGCTGCCCTGTATGGTTATGGACGGAACGTAACTCTTTCTCATGCTAAACGTACTATCCTTTCGGCTGGCTTGGTCTTTTTGCTTTGCGCTTTATCACTCATATTCTTGCGGCAAGAATATGCGGCTGGTATTTATTTTATCGGCATTGGCTTGGCGCTTAAATTCTTCCAAGTGGCCGCTGATCCGACGCTTCTATCTCTTGCAGATGAAGAGATGAACGGAAAAAACGAAGAAAGGTATTCCCTCATTTTCGATAATGAGCTATTTTTGAATATAGGGCGGCTCCTAGGGATAAGCATTATTGTGGGATTGGTTTTTTTTAGTTCAGAAAGGACCGGCTTCTTCTATGCCCCGCTAATATTTTCCGCCCTGCATCTTATTTTCTTGATGCTATTTATGAATAAAAGTGTTAAGGAATTTACCCTTTAAATATCTTTAAGAGTATGCTATACTACCCAAATAGGCATCGATGGGGGTATCGCCCCGGAGCTTCGGGAAGAGGAGTTGCTAGGCAAGACCTAGCAAGTTGTAGACCCCGACGGGTAAGCCCGTTATAGCAGTAATCAAGAAGTAAGCAAGGTGGTACCACGGTTCGACTACGCTCACCGCGAGCGCGAGAAGCCCGTCCTTGTATGGCAATTATTAATTGTCGTACGGGGACGGGTTTTTTTAATTTTTTATTTTGACGAAAGAGGAGCATATATAAATTTATTTATATCATGTCCGAATGATGTCAAAATATTGTATACAGTTATATGGACGAAAAAAATACAACAAAAAAATCAGAAGCGGCGGGGCGAGAAGAGCGCATCTTGGCATTCTGGAAAGAGAATAAAATTTTCTCGAAGACCCTGAGCCAGTCGAAGGGGCGAAAAGAGTTTGTATTTTACGAAGGTCCGCCGACCGCGAACGGCAAGCCGGGTATTCACCACTTGGAGGCGCGGGCTTTCAAGGACGCGATACCTCGGTATAAAACCATGCGCGGTTATCACGTGCGCCGCAAAGGCGGCTGGGACACGCACGGTTTGCCGGTGGAACTTCAGGTGGAAAAAAAGCTCGGGCTCAATTCGAAGAAAGCCATCGAAGAATACGGCATCGCAAAGTTCAACCAGGAATGCAAGGAAAGCGTCTGGGAATACCTCGACATCTGGAATAAATTTACCCGGCGCATCGGTTTTTGGGTGGATCAGGAGAATCCTTATGTCACCTACTACAATGATTTTATTGAATCGGTTTGGAGTATTGTCAAAAAAGTCGAAGAACAAAAACTTTTATATAAAGACTACAAGGTGGTACCTTGGTGCCCGCGCTGCGGCACAGTGCTGTCTTCTCATGAACTGGCCCAAGGGTACGAAGATGTAAAAGATTTATCTGTCACAGCAAAATTTAAAGTTGTTAGTCAAGAAAATACGTATATCTTAGCCTGGACCACTACACCGTGGACTTTACCGGGGAACGTGGCGCTTGCCGTGGGAGGCAATATTGATTATGTGAAAATCAAAGTGGGAGAAGAATTTTATTTTCTCGCCAAAGAACGGCTCTCGACAATTTCGGAGTCATACGAAATAGTGGAAGAAGTAAAAGGCGAAGGGTTGGTGGGGCTTGAATACGAGCCGTTGTTCCCGTACCTCACAGACACTCTGCCGTCTTTGGAAAAGGCGAAGCTCCCAAAGGCCTTCCGGGTCCATAAAGCTAATTTTGTCACCACGGCGGACGGTACCGGCGTTGTGCACACGGCGGTAATGTACGGGCAGGATGACTTTGAGCTTGGCACGGAGGTGGGCCTGCCCAAGCATCATACGGTGGGTCTCGATGGGAAATTCTTGCCGGGCACGGGAATGTTTGAAAGCCGATTTGTTAAAGATGAGGAGGTGGCGATAGATATAATCAAAGATCTCGCGCATCGCGGCCTTCTTTATAAAAAAGAAAAATACGAGCATTCCTACCCGCATTGTTGGCGCTGCAAGACGCCGCTCATATATTACGCGCGGGACTCTTGGTATATAAGAATGTCGGACCCGCGGATAAAAGCTGCGCTCATAGAAGAAAATAAAACCATAAGCTGGGAACCCGCGCATATCCGAGATGGCCGCTTCGGTGAATGGCTTCGCGAGATCAAGGACTGGGCGATATCGCGCGAGCGCTACTGGGGCACGCCCTTGCCCGTCTGGGAATGCGATGCTTGCAAAAAGCGGGAAGTCGTTGGAGGAATGGAGGAGCTAAAGGCGAAAGCCAAAAAATCCGGCAACAAGTATTTCGTCATGCGGCACGGAGAAAGCGAGAGAAATATCCTCGACATCGTAAGTTATAAAGCGGAGGACGGGATGGGTTTAACCGACAAAGGCAGGCAACAAGTCCGCGACTCCGTCCTCGACCTCGTAGGTAAAGTGGATACGATTGTGTTTTCCGAAGTTACTCGCGCAAAACAAACGGCCGAGATCGCACGCGAGGTTACTGGCGCCAAGGAAATGATCGCCGATTCGCGGCTCAACGAATATAATCAGGGTGTTTTCGATAAACACTCTTGCGCAGAATGGTTTAGAAAATTTCCTAGCGCTCGCGATGTTTTTGAAAAGGGTCCGGAACAAGGCGAGAGCATTCTTGACCTCAAAAAAAGGGTAGGCGACATACTTTATGAATTTGAAAGCAAATACAAAAACAAAACTATTCTTTTTGTGTCTCACGGCGGACCCTTGGCCACATTGGCAGCTGCCGCAAAAGGAAGTTTAAAAGAAGAAACTATTTATCTGGTAGATAACAAGCAGCCACAGCTCGGCCAAGTCTCTGATTTAAGTTTCACCCCCCTGCCTCACAACGGGGATTACGAACTCGATTTGCACCGTCCATACATTGATAGGGTGGAGCTCTTATGTTCCCATTCGACAAAGGCTTCGACTGAGCTCAGCCGAACGTCCTCAGGGCAAGCTTGCGGCGGAAAACTTACGCGAACGAAAGAAGTCATGGATGTCTGGCTGGATTCCGGCGCGATGCCATTTGCGCAGGATCATTATCCCTTTGAAAATAAAAATTGGGTGGAAGGTAAGGGTTACCCCGCGGATTTTATATCTGAGGCCATAGACCAAACCCGTGGATGGTTCTACACCCTACATGCCGTCGGGGTGTTGATGGGCAGGGGCCGCGCATTTAAAAATGTAATTTGCCTGGGCCATCTCATGGATGCGAACGGCAAAAAAATGTCGAAGTCCTTGGGCAACATAGTCGACCCATGGGAGATGATAGAAAAATATGGCGTAGACACTCTCCGACTGTGGATGTATTCTGTCAATCAGCCCGGAGAATCCAAGAATTTTGACGAGAAAACCGTACAGCAACTGGAACAGCAGGTTTTTGGTCTGCTTTACAACGTCCTTTTCTTTTACGAACTTTACCGGCAGGATTCACTTGAGAGCGACGCTCGCCCCAAATCGCAAAATGTTCTGGATATTTGGATATTAGGCAGACTCGATGAACTGATAGCGCTCATGACCAAAAGCATGGATAGCTACAAACTGCTTGAGCCCGTGCGCGCCATCCGTGATTTTGCGGGCGATCTGTCGACTTGGTATCTGCGCCGCTCCCGTGAACGCATCAAGGACGGCGCTCCTGTCGCCAAGCAGACTTTGTATTATGTTTTAAAAACTCTATCCAAGCTCCTGGCCCCCTTTGCCCCCTTTGCCGCGGAAGAGATATGGCAGAGACTCCGAAAGGCAGGCGACAAGGAAAGCGTGCACCTTGAAAGCTGGCCCGCCAAAGATATGCGAGGCAAGATCAGACTCGTGCTTGAAGGCGGCAAAGTCAAAAAAATAATTTTAGACATGAAGACTGTCCGCAGCATAGTTTCTGCCGGCCTCAAAGAAAGACAATTGCGGAATCTGCCGGTCAAACAGCCGCTAGGAAAGATAAAGATAAAAATAACCATACCCCAAAATTTCCGGCACATAATTTCCGAAGAGCTCAATATCAAAAAAGTAGAGGAGGATAAAAACCTG
>JALYJR010000028.1 GCA_030775165.1 bacterium
GAATATATCGAATATTAGACAACCAGTTCTATCACGGAACGTTTGAACATCCAAAGAAAAGCGGTAACTGGTATACAGGAAAACATGAACCGATTATCACTCAAGAACTATTTGAAAAAGCCCAAGCTCATTTAAAACGTGACCAGATAGTGAGGGAAAATAAAGAATTCGCATTTACTAAACTGTTTACCTGTGGATATTGTGGTAGTGGAATATCTGCTGAAGAAAAGTATAAGCTACTGAAAGATACTACTCATGCCAGATACATATATTACTCATGTAGTAGAGCGAGGGATAGAAACTGCAAGAACAAGTATATCCGTGAGGAAGATTTAATAACTGAATTGCTTAAGATTTTAGACAAGGTAAACATCAACGAGCTGGGTATGAGGCAGAAGCTTGAAAATGAAATTGCACGATTCAATATTTTTCAAAGGTCAGTGCTGGGGAGTAAAGACAAAGTAGAAAACAGAAAAGATACTGATATACGCAACTATGCGAAGTACATTCTGAAAGAAGGCTCGACGAGCGAGAAGCGAGAACTACTTGGTAACCTAAGGTCCAGAATTATTTATAAGGATAAAACACTAACACTTATTTCCGAATAACAAAAAACAGCGAATTAACGCTGTTTTTTGTTTGTTGTTATTATCGACATTTATCGAATATTTTGAGGTACTCGGGTCACTCCGATACTTAATTGTCATGGCGGAGAGGGCGAGATTCGAACTCGCGGTCCTTTTAAGGGGACGACAGTTTAGTAAACTGTTGGTTTAAACCGCTCACCCACCTCTCCCTAGAACACAAATGGAGTATAGCAAAAAAATGGAAAAATAAGATAAATATGCTAAAGTGGGTACGTAAATGGAGCCGTGTCAGAGTGGTCTAACGTACCTCTTTGCTAAAGAGGCAGGGGGCTTTATATCCCCCTCGCGAGTTCGAATCTCGCCGGCTCCGCAGAAGATTATGTCAAAATTTATACGCAATTTGATAATCATAGTTCTGGGGCTCGGTTTAGCCGCGGCGGTGTTTTTGACTTTCCAGCCGGAGAAAAATGACGAGCAAAATAGTGAGACAAACAATTATGGACAAGACAACCAAGAGTCGTATGAAATCGAGAAAGTAACGATTGAACCGGAACAAAACAAAGATCAAAATATTGAGCCCAAATATTATGAAGAGGGCAGCGAGGAGCCATACCAGGCAGGGGATATAACTATGCATAAATATAAGAACGCTGACCTAGGGTTAAGTTTCAACTACCGAAAAGACCCAGATGGTTATACCCTGATAGAACAAAAGGAACATAATAGTTTGGTGCTTATGCCTACGGAAGCATATGAAGAAATTCTTGGCCTGTCTGGCGGGGCCGAATGGCCACCAGGAATTAGCATAGTCATACATGACAATACAGATAATATTTCTCCGACAACTTGGGTGCAAACTCACACCCGAGAGTCTAACTACGATCCTGCATGGTCGTGGTCCTTGCGGGAAATTACTGTGGGCGGTGCCCCGGCAGTAACTTATGAAACAGACGGGCTGTATGCGGCTGCCGTGGTAGCGGTGAGTCATAATCGCAAAATTTACGCTATTCATGGAAATTATCATTCCCCCGAAGACCAGATAGTGAAAGACTTTGAAAAGTTCTTGGAATCCCTTTTGTTTTTCTAAACGCTAATGTTTAAAAAATTATTCCTTATATTCCTGATAGCTTTCGCGCTCAATCTCGTATGGGAATTTTCACACAGTGTGCTGTATGAAAGTTACCGGAGCGGGGAAATAACCAGCCCTATACTATTATATGTGTCCGTGATGGACGGCTTGTACATTCTCGCGCTCACCGGCGCCGCGATACTTTTTAAAATCAACAAATCGGCATTTGTAATTATTGGGGGACTTATTTTCGCCATTGCGCTCGAACTCTGGGCGCAAGATACGGGGCGCTGGGTATACACTGCGGCCATGCCCATAATTCCCGTTCTAAATATAGGTTTAACGCCCGTGATACAGCTGGCGCTGACGGGCTTTGTCACCCAAAAGCTTGTGCTATAATTTATAGATAAGTCGAGATTAATAGATTTAAAATAATTTATTTTATGGCCAAAAGTATAGACGAGTGTAATAGGAATATTCAATATTGGATGCTTGAAATGCAAAAAGCAACAAAGGAACTCAAGTGGTGGCAAGATGAATTGCAGAAAGCACAGCGAGACGCACAAGAGGAAGCACGTCAAAGAGCGACTAATCCTTCTTCTCGTGACTAGGGGAGTATAATAGGGGTATGGAACCCCTGGCTTCTAAAATACGCCCGAAAAACCTGGATGAGTTTGTGGGCCAAGAGCATTTGGTAGGGAAGGCTAAAAAAGGGGCGGCTTCCGGTCCTTTACGTGTAGCCATCGAGGAAAAGCACCTTTTTTCTTTTATTCTCTGGGGTCCGCCGGGAGTGGGCAAGACCACGCTCGCGCGCATATACGCTAAAGCCCTCAATGCCGACTATCACGAACTTTCCGCCGTGTCCGCAGGTAAAGATGACATCAGGCAAATCATAGACAACAAAGGCACATTGTTCGGGCCTAAGATTCTTTTTTTGGACGAGATTCATCGTTTCAACAAAGCTCAGCAGGATTTTTTATTGCCGGCGGTGGAATCCGGAAAGTTAACGCTCATCGGCGCCACCACGGAAAATCCGTCTTTCGAAGTCATTTCGCCACTTTTGTCACGCTGCCGGGTGTTTGTTCTCGAAGAATTGAAAGAAGCAGACATGAGAAAAATTTTGGCGCGTGCGGGGCATAAATTGTCCGCCGAAACACTTGACTGGCTCATAGGCATGGCGGGCGGGGATGCGCGGCAGGCGATAGCTATGATTGAGAACACGGCGAAACTGTACGGAAAAATAACTATTGAGAATTTAAAACAAACGCTTCAGTCGAAATTTCTGCGCTACGACAAAAAAGGCGAGGAGCATTACAATACGATTTCCGCATTCATAAAAAGCATGCGTGCTTCGCAGCCCGACGCCGCTCTTTATTATTTAGCCCGGATGATAGAGGCGGGGGAAGGCCCGAAGTTCATAGCGCGGCGGATGGTGATATTCGCATCGGAAGATATCGGCATGGAAGACCCGGAGGCACTGTCCTTGGCGAACGCTGTTTTCCGCGCGGTTGAAACCATCGGCTATCCGGAGGCGGGGATTAATCTTTCACACGGAGTAATTTATTTATCAAGCGCGCCAAAATCCAAAGCTGCTTACTACGCATATCTCGAGGCCATGAGCGATGCAAAAGAGTATGGCAATCTGCCCATACCGCTTAAAATCCGGAATGCCCCTACCAAACTTATGAAGGACTTGAAATACGGGGAGGGCTATGAAAAATATACAAAAGAGGATTTAATGCCCGAAAAGCTTAAAGGCAAGAAATATTGGAAGGGAAAGGATGGCGGTAAAAATTAACAAATTAATGCTAGAATAATTATATGAAAGGATTGTGGGACGAATTTAAAAAGTTTATCGCCCGGGGCAATGTCATGGACCTCGCGGTGGGGCTGGCTATAGGTACGGCTTTTCAGAAGATAGTTTCTTCTCTGGTAAACGATGTTATTTTCCCGACACTTGCGCCGGTGCTTAAGGTTGCGGAATTCAGTGATTGGACCTGGCGCGGTATACTCGTAGGTAATTTCATAAAGAACATCGCGGACTTTGTTATCATTGCCATTGCCATATTCCTCGTGGTAAAAGTGGTCAACAGATTTAAAAAGAAGGAAGAGAATTCACCCGGCGCGGAACTTTCCAAACAAGAAGAGCTTTTGACTGAGATACGGGATATATTGAAAGAAAAAAAATAATGGCCATAGAACGTCCACAATCGCATCAACCCATTCCACCACATGCCAAAAGGGTATTCAAAGGCGTAATATTTGACGTCTATCAGTGGGAGCAGGAAATGTTTGACGGTTCACGCGCAATTTTTGAGAAAGTAAAACGTGCGGATACGGTGGTGGTGTTTGCGGTATTGCCGGACGGTAAAATAATTTTGACCAAACAGGAACAGCCGGGCTGTCCACTGTTTATCGGTGCGACCGGGGGCAGGATAGATGAAGATGAGGATGTGCTCACTGCCGCCAAGCGAGAACTTCTTGAGGAGAGCGGCTACATAGCGGAAGATTTCATCCTATGGGATACCCGTTTTCCCGTGGGCAAGGTTGACTGGGTAGTTTACACTTTTATCGCCAAGGGTTTGAAAAAAATTGCGGACCTCGATCTGGACGCTGGTGAAAAAATAGAGCTAATTACACTCACGCTCGACGAACTTATCGATACGGCACTCGACAAAAAGACTCATTTTGCGGAGCAGGAAATACTTGAAAAATTTTATCAGGCAAAATATGTGCCGGAAAAGAAAAAAGAACTGGAAGACTTATTTAGACCTTAGAAACTATACGGGCTTGATTATGCCGCAAGCGATGCGGGGGCCGCCGGATACTCCGGAACCCGATTCGCCGCTTTTATGTGGGTCGGGGTTTGCGTGCACCATGAGCGATGTGCCGACGCCGGATAGAATGCAAAGAGGTCCCTCCGATAAAGTGACTCGGCTGGTTACCGCTTCAAGCACGCCCTTGCCGCTCTCGTCTATCAGAATATTTGGCAGGTCGCCCGCATGATATGGGTGGTTCACATCGGGATCAGAATTGCCCGCCGGACCAGGATCAAAATGGCCGCCCGCGCACTTGAAATGACCTTCGCAGCTGGCTTTCTCGTGTATATGAACGGCATGAAGGCCGGGCTTGATACCTTCTTTGTTCCCCGAGAGCTCGAGAAGCACTTTTACCAGTTTCTGTGTTCCAAATTCGTATTCGGTGAAAGTTGCGGAGCCTTCGATACTGTCTCCGGACATGTGCGCCCGCGCCTGCATTATTACCTTGCCTTCTTTAGAAAATAAGGGTTCCACGCTTTAAATATAAGAGTTTCGTCCGGACAAGTCAACCTGGACTATTGCCTAAAAAAAGTGCCCCATGGTACAATATGGAAGGTCGGCTATTATTAGCCCAATTAGCATAAATAATAACATGACAGGAGGACACTAAGAATTAAATTATTTTGATACTATAATAAAGAGACAGCATCCGCTGTCTCTTTCCGGTTATGGATCCCGTACGAAATCGCGGACGCATACAATGTAAATAAATTTAAAATATGAAAAAATATATTATTAACAATAAAACACAAAATAGAGCCTAGGCGTACGCGCCCTATTTCGTACGGGATGGAAAAACAAAACGAACCATATTTTAAAAAAAGTTCCTGTTCTTATTGCGGCGACGCGCAGGTCTCCCACGCATTTTTTTATTTTGATAGTTTGATGTCCGCTATGCTCGAGCCGCATATCTTGAGTGTTTCCCGGCGCGCTCCGAGATTTTTGAAAAAATTTGCCGACTGGTTGCCGATTTTTACATTTAAAACTTTTGCGCTCATCGGGCTCGCGCGTTTTTCGGGAGATATAAGTAAGGCAAAAACTTTCCGCTCCAAGGTTGCCTGGGAGGAAGCGGGGCGTCGGGGGATTCGGATGGAGCAACTTATACTTCTCGGGAATCCAATGGAATATTACCGGGCTTTTTTGGGAAAGTCGGGCAAAGAGGAAATTTTTTTCCAGAGCCTGCCAATACCGCCGAAATACCTTGAGCTTTCCGCGGACTGGGACAATAAATTTACCCTCAAAGAGGCATTACAAAAACATAACATTCCTGTCCCGTCTTATTTTCGCTTACCTTTTAGCTCGCCGTTTTTTCCTACGCGCAATCTTGCGAAAATTTTCGAACAAATAGAGAAACCTTTGATTATAAAACCGAAGCTCGGATCTCGCGGCCGGCATACGGTCACCAGTATTTACACCCTTGCGCAAATGGAAGATGCGGTGAATATCGGGCGGGCCTTGAGCCCGTACCTCATAGCGGAAGAGCATCTTACGGGCTTTGTGTGCCGGGCGACTCTGGTCGGAGGGAAGCTTGCGGGATTTTACCGCGGGGCGGCGCCTTCCATTACCGGCAATGGGCTAAAGACGGTGCGGGAACTTATCAATGCTAAAGATGCAGCGCGCCATGCTCGCGTGGAAAAAATCACACAAAGCGCTGAGCTCGAGAATCACGTGAGAAGGCAGGGGTTCGGATTGGATGATGTTTTGCCAACTGGCCTCACGCTAACGCTTTCGCATAGGGTAGGTAGGCTCTTCGGAGGCGCGACCAAAGAAATGCTGGATGAACTTCATCCGAGTTTCGTGCCCATACTTGAAAAGGCCGTACGGATAACCGGACTCGCGGTAGCGGGTTTCGACTGTATCGTGCCGGACCCAACGCGCCCCGCGCATGAGCAGAAATGGGGGATAATCGAGTGCAACACTTTGCCTTATATAGATTTGCATTACTACGCCCTGGAAGGCAAACCAAAAAATATTGCCGGCATGATTTGGGATCTGTGGGCAGAGAAGGGTCTCAGTGAGCGACGGTAAAGGCGATAATTTTGCGCGCGCCGGCATCTCGGAGGACGCGCCGCGCTTCCGAGAGTGTGGCCCCTGTGGTCAGAATATCATCCACCAATATTATGTTCTGGCCCGCCACCAAGTTCGGGTTCGGAACGGAAAAGGTGTCCCGCATATTTTCTATTCTTTGGCGTCGGTCCCGTATGTGCGCCTGATGTTCCGTGTCCTTCGTTTTTGTTAAAATGTTTTTTGCAAAACTTATATTTGTATCCCGGCGTAGAGCGTTTATTTTAATCAGCTCCACGCACATTAATTCTGCCTGATTGTATCCGCGCTCCCGTAGTCTTTTGGGGGACAGGGGTATGGGAACGAGCATGGGCTCTCGAAAGTTTTCCATTACCCCGAGCTCCGAAATCTCTTCCAACATCATCTCGTAAATAATTTCCGCAAAGGTCGGCGCCAGTCCGCGCTTGCCTTTGTATTTAAAAAGCCAAAGCGCTTTTTTAACCAGAGGGTGTCTGTAGTCATAAACGGGGAAAATCCATTTGGCGCTTTCGCGTTCCGCGCCCGGCCAAGCCGCAACACACTCCGGACACAACGCCGTGCCCGCCTTGCCGCAGCCCAAACATTTTTCCGGGAAAACAGCCGATAGAATTGTGTGCCAAAAATTCATCCCGTTAGAAATTTAGTATTATTATTCATTGTTAATTTTGTGCATAGTATATTTCTAACGGGACGGGTATATGATATACTTAAGTAATATTTTAACACCAAAATGGCCAATTTCTTACAAAACATCTTTTCAGGGTTAAGCTCGATTCGGCACGGAGACGGGGGTTCCGCAATAGGGGTAGATATCGGAACTTCGGCAATAAAAGTCGTGCAGATTAAAAAAAAGAACGGCAAGGCCATGCTAGAAACTTATGGGGCAATCGCGCTCGGCCCTTACGGCAATGTTGAAGCCGGTCGAGTCTCGTCTTTACCGGTGGAACAGTCCGCCCTGGCTTTGAAGGAAGTGCTATCCCAGTCCGGAATTTCGGGTTCCGACCTCGCCTTGGCCATCCCCATCCAGTCCAGTTTGATTTTCAATCTCGAGCTCCCGGCGCAGGTGAGCGAGGATGAGATAGCTTCCATCGTGCCCACCGAGGCGAGGAAGTACATACCCGTGCCCATCGATGAAGTGTCCATAGATTATTTTATTTTACCTAAAAAAGAAGCTTCTTTTGAAGAGCTGAGTATTTCCACTACAACCGGTCCCGCGAAAGAAAAATTATCCGTGCTGGTGGTTGCCACACAGAATGACGCGGTGTCCAAATACCGTTCTATCGTTTCGCAGTGCGGACTGGCCGCGTCGTTTTTTGAAATCGAAATTTTTTCTTCCATCCGTGCGAATTTTGAGCATGAATTGTCTCCGGTGCTGCTTGCGGATTTCGGAGCATCCCGTACCAAGCTTACTCTCGTCGAGTTTGGCATGGTCAAAAGTCACCACAGCGTCGAACGTGGCTCGGCCGATATTACGAACTCAATCTCCAAATCCCTGAGCATTCCTTTTGCCGATGCGGAAAAAATGAAAAAAGATTTCGGTTTGTTCGGAAATCCGGAGGAAAAGAGTCTCGCGGATATCATCAAGGTTCATATCGATTATATTTTTTCCGAAACGAATAACGTGCTTCTGGGATATGAAAAAAAATACGGCAGAACCGTTAGCAAAATAATATTTACCGGTGGCGGGGCGCTACTCAAAGGCCTGCCCGAAGTGGCCTCCGAGAACTTCCGCGCCGAAATACAAATCGGCCATCCTTTTTCCAAGGTTGGTGCGCCGCAATTTTTGGATAAAGTTCTCGAAAGCATGGGTCCCGAATTTGCCGTCGCCCTGGGTCTCGCCTTGCGCAAGCTCCAATAAGCGCGTTGACGTAAAGTCCGACTACGACTTCGCGAAGCCAACGCCGGAGTTATGCACAATTCGCTTCTTTTAAACTTCCAATTGTAATATAATAGTAAGACCAGATGGAACAGAATTTCCAAACATCTTTCATACCCAAAAAGCCCATAATCAAGGAACGGGTAGTTTCTTCACGCCCGGTGGGACCAGTGGTCATCATCGCGCTATTTATCTTGTTTACGGTACTCTTGGCCACCGGCGGACTTTATTTCTACAAAGGACTGACTACCAAGAATATCGAGACCATGAAAGACAATCTTAAAAAGGCGCAAAGTCGTTTTGAACCTTCCAAGATCACCGAATTACAGACGCTCGACAAGCGGTTGCGCGCCGCCAGTGAAGTACTCTCCGATCACATTGCGGTGACTCCGATTTTTTCCGCACTGGAGAGGGTGACGATGAAGACGGTGCGCTTCACCAGTTTCAGTTACATCAGGGATGAAGACCAGAATGCCCCTATCAAAGTTACAATGACCGGACAGGCGAGAGGCTATCGCGACGTAGCGCTCCAGTCGGATTTGTTCACCAAGGATAAGAATTTCATTGATCCTGTTTTTTCGAATCTGACTTTGGACCAGAGTGGCAATGTTCTGTTCGACCTGGATTTTTCGGTTGACGCCGGCTTTTTGAGATATAAGAATATAGTGGCAGAGGCCCCTCCGCAGGAGCAATAAATATGAAATTTATCACCCCAATCATTTTAATAGTCATAGCCATAGTGGCCTTTTTCCTATTGGCAATGCCTATCTACGGTGACATCTCGACTCTGCGCACGGAGATAGCTTCCTACGACGAGGCGCTTGGTAATTCTAAAGCGTTGGAAAATGAGCGCGATAAGCTGGCGGCAAAATTTAATTCCTTTCGGCCGGAAGATTTGTCTCGTTTAGAAAAATTATTGCCCGAAAATGCCGATAACATACGTCTGATACTGGAAATAGAACAAATCGCGTCTCCATACAACATGTCTCTCAAAGATGTGAGATATACCACCACCGACACGGCCCTGGCCGGAGCGGGAGGGAGCGTAGTACAGCGAACCGGGGCGAGACAGAGCTCCAAAAATTACGGGACCATGGAACTTGAATTTGGCATTTCCGGCACTTACGATAATTTTATAAATTTTACCCAAGATCTGGAAAATAATTTGCGCATACTGGACATAGCTGCCGTTTCTTTCTCATCCGACAAAGGTCCCAGCTTGGGGAAGATAGCGCCCCAGAGTTCGTATGATTACAGCTTTAAAATAAAAACCTACTGGCTCAAGAATTAATATACAAAACCTCAATGCCTAAAATAAAGAACATATTAATATTCGTCGCCATTGCCGCAGTTTTCGTGGTGATATATATATATTTCCTAAAACCTAACGGAGCTCCGGACCAGAATCTGATATCTTCCCCTAGCACCTCGACGCCTACTACCGGCGCGGCGCCGGCCTCCAGTGCTGGTGCTCAGACGGGCCCCTCTCTGGCGGCCAATGATTTTCTTACGCTTTTACTGGGAGTCAAGAATATAAAACTGGAAGACGCTATTTTTTCCGACCCGGTTTTTCAGGGCCTAAGCGATTCGAGCATAGTGCTCGTGCCGGATGGCAATGAGGGCAGACCCAATCCTTTTGCGCCCCTTGGGCAGGACATCACAGTAGCTCCAATGATGCCTAAGACCGAACCTGACACAGAAACAACCTTGCCCGAATCTCCTGACTCTGCCTCCAATCTTCCGATAAACCCGGCCGCAGGAGAAAATCCTGAAGGAGGAGCCGTACCGGGAGACGGGACCATCTAACATGAGTTTTTTAGACGAATTAGTTAAAAAGGGAATAATAGACAAGGCACAGATTGGCGAGATAAAAAGCCGAGGCAGAAACGACCCCGGCGGTGTTGATGAAGCGCTTATTGCGGCGGGGGTGCCGGAGGATAAGATTCTCGAGCTGAAAGGAGAGTATTTAAACGTGCCGGTCAAAAAGGTTAATGTCGAGGAGATGTCGTTTGAGGCCCTTAAATATATTTCGGAAGATTCCGCTGAACATTATGGTTTTGTGCCATTAGAACTAAAAGATGGAGTGCTTGAAGTAGGTATATTGGATCCCGAGAATATTCAGGCCATGGATGCACTTGAGTTTATTTCCAACAAGCTCGGCATTCCGTTTAAAATTTTTATTATTTCCAAAACCGACTATGACCACATAGTGGAGGCATATAAGGGGTTGGAAAGCCAAGTGGAGGAGGCGCTCGAAGAATTGGATACGGAAGATTTAAAAGAGGCCAAGAAAATGAGCTCGGAAAATTTAAGCCAGGAGATTAAAAATATAAAATCCGGGGAAGAGGGTAAAATCGTGGAAGATGCGCCGGTTATAAAAATAGTAGCGGTCATATTACGTAATGCGCTGGAAGGAAATGCTTCGGATATTCATATCGAGCATACCGGAGAAAAGATCAAAGTACGATTTCGCGTGGATGGCATGTTGCATACGACTATCACTTTGCCCCCGAACGTATATTCCGGGATAGTAGCTCGCATAAAGATTTTGGCCAAGTTGCGGTTGGACGAGAAACGCAAGCCGCAAGACGGATCTTTCAGTGCTAACATCGACGGACGAAAGATTGATTTCCGCGTCTCCACCATGCCGGCATACTACGGCGAGAAGGTTGTGATGCGCATACTTGATTCTGAGAAGGGAGTAAAGCCCCTAGACCAGCTCGGGCTTTCGGATGTTAATCTGGGTATAATCCGCGAAGCCATAAAAAAACCCTACGGGCTCATACTGATAACCGGACCGACCGGTTCCGGAAAATCGACTACTCTTTATTCGATGATGAACGAACTCGACAAGGACACCTCGAACATCGTATCCCTGGAAGACCCTGTGGAATACCACATGCCGGATATAAACCAGTCTCAGATGATGCCTGAGATCGGCTATACTTTCGCTTCCGGGCTTCGGTCTATTCTGAGGCAGGACCCGGACATAATAATGGTCGGGGAAATTCGCGATAAAGAAACGGCCCAGCTGGCCATACAAGCTGCGCTTACGGGACACCTGGTACTTTCAACGCTTCACACCAACTCCGCAGTCGGCGCAATTCCCCGCCTCGTGGACATGGGCGTGGACCCGTATCTTATCGCGCCGACGCTCATAGTTTCCATCGCTCAGCGCCTGGCTCGGCTTACTTATCCCGCCTCGCGCAAAGAGGTGCCGATGGATCCTTCCGTGCGTACTCAGGTAGAGGAACAGATGAAAGACCTGCCGGCAGAATTTCGCCCGAACATCGGGGACAAGATGTACGAAGTAGTGCCTTCGCCGGAATGCCCTTCGGGTACTCGCGGCCGTATCGCGGTATTCGAAATGTTTAAAATAGATAAAGAGCTCCAAAACGTCATCTTGAAGAATCCGACCAACAATGAGATTTATAAAGTCGCCCGCAAAAACGGCATGCTCATGATGCGCGAAGATGCCATGCTCAAATCTCTTCAAGGTCTTATTCCTTTTACCGAAGTGTACAATTTCAACAGCGAGACCGAATAAAACCAAAGCCACCTCGCAAGGACTGTCCTTGCGAGGCTACGAAAAATTATGGAAGGAAATACCTCAACAAAATTTCATGGGCAAATTAATCTTCTGGCGCTCTTTGCTTCGGTCGGATTAACTGTTGCATTTATAATTGCTACGTACTTCATTTATACCGGAGTATTTAACCTAAAAAGCGGTCAGGACAATCTTGTCCTACTCATGTTTGGGGTACTGGATGTATTCGGAGTACTGTTTGTAATAAGCATTGCCGCGAGCTTTTTTGGCTACCCCTATATTGTAGACAGAGAAGGGCTAACAATTAAAAAAGATTTTCAGAATGTCCATATCGGCTTTCCTGAGATTGTAAGCATAAAAAAAATTAGCAGCGAAGAAACGAAGCAAATCATCAAGACGGTTCAGGAAAAAGATAAGCATTTGTATATGCCGAACACTGCACCGTATATCTCCGAAGAGCTAAAAAATTTGACAGAATATTTAACTTATAATCCTGGAATAGGATTCACTTCCAGAAGCAGGGGCATTTCAGTTTTTGGTGTAGGGTTGAAAGTGTTTATTATTAAAATTCTGGACCCGTTGATTTCCAAGCGGAACTTTATATTAATTAGCCTGAAAGATGGCCGATTACATTTGCTGTCACCACAATCCCCCGATCTGTTCTTGGAATTTGCAACCTCGTAAGGACAGTCCTTGCGAGGTGGAGGAAGGTTTGGTAAAATTAAAATATGTTGCGAAAAGATGCACTTGTTCCGGGGGAGTATTATCATATATATAATCGCGGAATAGATAAGCGGGTCATTTTTAAATCTCCCTATGACTACAAAAGATTTATCATGCTTTTGTATGTGGCAAATAGCCAAGAATCCCTACGGCTAGATGATTTTTTGAATCAAAATAAAAATAATAAAACGTATCAGGAAATATTTTCCCTAAAACGTGGCAAACCCCTTGTGTCCATAGGTGCATGGTGCATTATGCCGAATCATTTTCATATTCTTCTAAGAGAGGAAGCGGAAGGTGGTGTAACTAAGTTTATGAAAAAAATCGGCACAGCCTATTCCATGTATTTCAATATTAAATACCAGCGCACAGGCAGTCTTTTTGGCGGACCTTTTAAATCTAAACACGTACCTAAAGATTTATATTTAAAACATTTGTTTGGGTATATAAATTTAAATCCACTAGATATTCAGTTTCCTGAATGGGAAGGATTAGTGGATAAGCAAAACTCAAAAATTTGGCGGGATTTTTTAAACAAGTACGTTTATTCCAGCTTCAAAGATTATATAGGTGTTAGCAGGTTCGAGAAATCCATACTTAACAGGGAGGCGTTTCCTAAATATTTTTTATCTGATAAAGACTTCGGCGACTTCATTGAAAGTTATTTGTCTTTTGACCCGCAAAAAGTTTGAACCTCGCAAGGACTGTCCTTGCGAGGTTGGCGATTTGGCGTAAAGTTGTCCACAGCGGGTTATATTAAGGGCTGATTTGTAGTATAATTAACCAAACATATGGAAGGAGAAAAAAAGAAAATTTTAATAGTGGATGACGACAATTTTCTCCTGGACATGTATGCCCTGAAGTTCAGCCAGAATAATTTCGAGGTGCATACTGCCGGAAGCGGAGTAACGGTGTTGGAGAAACTACGTGGCGGACTTTGCCCGGACGTAATGCTCATAGACATAATCATGCCCGAGATGGACGGCTTTGAAGCCCTGACTCAGATTAACAAGGAAAATCTGTGTACCAAATGCGTCAAAATCATACTTTCCAATAAAAGCGAACAAAAGGATGTCGAAGAAGGCGGTCGGCTGGGAGTGGCGGGCTACATCGTCAAAGCCAGCTCCACGCCTCAGGAAGTAATCGAGCAGGTGGTGAAAATTTTAGAAAGCAAAAAAGAAATTGCGCAACAGTAAAAAATACCATGGATCCCGTTAGAAATAACGCAAACATTGAAAACGGGTTATAATAAAATCATATCAATAATTAATATAAATTTCTAACGGGATGGAATACAAAAAAGAACTTGAAGAGCTTGTTTTGACGGTAATTCGGGAAACCGGCTCCGACCTGCATTTGGGAGCAGGGAGAGTGCCCGCGATACGCGTAGCTGGCGAACTAATTTTTCTGGTGAAATATCAGCCGCTAACTCAGGAAGATATAATGGGATTTTTGGCAGAGATATTGGATCAAAAAAAATTGGATAGTTTTAAGGAAAATCTGGAAGCGGATTTCTCGTATGATTTTCGCGGCGAGGCGCGGTTGCGCGGCAACGCTTTCTTCCAGAAAGGGATGGCCAATATGGTTTTTCGACTTGTGCCGAAAGTAGAATCTATCTCCGACCTCAAGTTGCCGCCGGTTTTAGCGGAACTGGCACGTAAAAAGCAGGGATTTTTTCTGGTGGTGGGGCCGGTGGGTCAGGGTAAGTCCACGACCTTATCCGCGATGGTCAATGTTATCAACAACGAGCAGGCGCGACACATTGTGACCATCGAAGACCCTATAGAGCACGTGTATACCGCGAATAAATCCATCATCAATCAGCGTGAAGTCGGTATCGACACCAAAGATTTTCACGTTGCGCTCAAAGAAGTTTTTCGGGAGGACGTGAACGTTATCATGATCGGCGAGATGCGTACGCCGGAAACAATTTCCACGGCTGTGACTGCGGCGGAGACCGGCCACCTAGTGCTCTCGACTCTCCACACCAACAATGCTTCTCAGACGATAGACCGAATAATAGATTCTTTTCCTGGTGACCAGCAGGACCAGATACGCACCCAACTTTCTTCTTCGCTTTTGGGCATATTTTCTCAGCGGCTTGTGCCGCGCATATCCGGTGGATTGATACCCGCGTACGAGCTTTTGCTAAACAACAATGCCGTGGCCAATCTTATCCGCGAAAAGCGTACGCATGAAATCGACGTTGTGATAGAGACCGGCATGGAGCAGGGAATGGTAGATTTGAACCACTCTCTTCTTGAGCTTGTGCGCGCGGGTGAGATATCCATCGAAAATGCTTACCAGTTCTCGCTTAATCCCAAGGGGCTCGAGCGGCTGATTTAACAAACAACAATGCTTTTCAAATATAAAGCGCTGGACGCGGAAGGTATAAACAAAGAAGGTGAAATCGACGCGCCGAACAAAGATATAGCTATTTCCGGGCTTCAACGGCGCGGGCTGGTCATACTTGATATCCGGGCAGAAGGAGAAAAGAAATCTTTGCTCCAGATTTCCTTTTTGGACAGAGTAAAGCCGAAGGAAGTGGTCATACTTTCCCGGCAGATAGCCACGCTTTTCGACGCGCAAGTGTCGGCGCTTAAGGCGTTTACGATGCTTGCGTCCAACACTGAAAGCAAACTTTTGGGACGCAAGCTCACCGAAGTATCCGATGATTTGGAAGCTGGCGTGTCCATCTCCGGCTCGCTTGCGAAGCACCCGGATATATTCTCCAATTTTTACGTGAACATGGTCAAGGTCGGAGAGGAGACGGGTAAGTTGAACGAAACGTTTTTGCATCTTGCGGACTACTTGGACCGGCAATATTCCCTGACCTCCAAAACGAGGAACGCGCTGATCTACCCCATATTTGTCATCGTCACTTTTTTTGTGGTGATGGCGCTTATGTTCACGGTGGTCATACCCAAACTTGCGGCAATTATTACCGAGTCGGGGCAGGCAGTACCTATCTTTACGAAGATAGTAATAGGCCTTTCCGAGTTTTTCGTTAGTTACGGTTTTTTTGTCTTAATCTTTATGGTGCTTATGGGTATATGGCTCTGGAGGCTCAGTTCCACCGAGCGGGGACAGGTTTATCTCGATAAATTACGCTTGTCCATTCCGGGCGTAGGGAATTTATATAAAAAGCTTTATCTATCCAGAATCACAGATAACATGAATACAATGCTTTCTTCGGGGGTGCCCATCGTGCGCTCTATTGACATTACAGCGGAGGTTGTCGGGAGCTTGGTTTATAAAAATATTATGAAAGAAGTGGCTGAGAACGTAAAATCCGGTCTCGCTCTTTCCGCCGCGCTTCAAAAATTTCACGAAGAGATACCGGGTATTTTGGTTCAGATGGTGCAGGTTGGGGAAGAAACAGGTTCCTTGGGCTCCATCCTGAAGACGCTGACAGAATTCTATCGCCGCGAAGTGGACGATGCGGTGGACACCTTGGTGGGCTTGATTGAGCCGGTCATGATCGTGGTCCTGGGCTTGGGGGTCGGACTTCTCCTTGTTTCCGTGCTTATGCCAATTTACAATCTGGCGGGGGGCATAAGCTAGGTTCTGTTTGGACGGGGACGGGTGTGGATAACTATATTGCATACAAAAAACTCGACAGTGTTATAATATGGTTATATAAATAAGTCGAAATTGTTTCGCCGGGCATAATTATTAAAGTCCGACGGAGAGATTATTAGTAGTATTAAGAATAAATTATGAAGAATTTCAGCAAGAATTTTAAGTCGGGTTTTACTTTGATTGAACTTTTGGTGGTGGTTGCGATTATCGGTATTCTCGCTTCCGTGGTATTGGCTTCTCTTAACAATGCGCGCTCAAAAGGCGCTGACGCTGCAGTGAAAGCCAACCTTGCTGGTATCAGATCTCAAGCGGAGATACTGTATGCGGATAGCAATTGTTATGGTGATGCAGCCAACTGCAACGTTGCCGCTGTAGCTGTAGGCGCATGTCCTGCCGCGGTAACCACAAACAATAGCCTCTTTGACAATGCGAATGTCATCAGTGCTATCGCAGCGGCAAAAACCGCTACGGGTACGTTCAACTCTTGCGCGGAAGCGGCAGGCGGTGCATCTTGGGCCATCGTCGCTCAGTACAAGTCAGATCCTTTGAAGGGTTGGTGTGTTGACAGTACGGGCAAGTCAAAAGAAGTTACTATTACCACAGGCACAGCTCAGGGCAACGTGGATGCAGCGATTACCACGGCTGGTTGTGTAGAGTAATCGAACACTATCTATCTCTCAACAAAAACCACCTTTACCGGTGGTTTTTGTGTTATAATATAGCCATTACCATGCAATTAATTCTTCCACTCTTATCATGACCGCTCTACTCGCATTGATTTTCTTTGGCCTCGGGCTCATTATCGGCAGTTTTCTTAATGTCGTAATTTTTCGTCTGAATACCAATCGTTCCTTTGGGGGCCGGAGCGCATGCATGTCTTGCCAAAAAAAACTCCGTTGGTACGAACTCGTGCCGGTTGTGAGTTTTGTAGGTTTAATGGGCCGCTGCCTCAGATGCAAAACCAAAATATCCGCTCAATACCCGCTGATTGAGTTTGCCACGGGAGCTGTTTTCGCCGCCTTGTATCTGAAATTGGAAGACGCTTTTCTGTTTACCCCCGGTGCTTTTATTGCCGCGTATGCTTTTTACGCAACTACGTTCGCTCTTTTGATCGTGATTGCGGTTTACGATATCAAACATAAAATAATTCCGGATTCACTGGCTTTGCTTCTAGGAGCATTGACGTTTGTGGGTATCTTTTTCTTTAACATTGACGACGCCAGGTTGTTCTACCCGCACCTGCCGACGCTTCTCCAGTTTCTATCCGGATTCATGTTGGCGGCGCCATTCGCGCTTTTATGGCTCGTGTCCTCCGGGCGCTGGATGGGGCTCGGGGATGCCAAGCTCGCAGTGGGGCTGGGCTGGCTCTTGGGACCTTCGCGGCTTTTATCGGGCGCGGTGCTTTCTTTTTGGGTGGGGGCTATTCTAGGAATTATACTCGTGGCATTTTCCCGAAAATATAAAATGCGGAGCGAACTGCCCTTCGCTCCCTACTTGGTTCTGGGCGCGGTTCTGGCATTCTTATTCGAACTTCACATAATTTTTTTCAATTTTAATTTATAATGGCTCTTAAATCAGAAATTAAAAAATTTACAGGAGGGAGCCGGCAAGGCGGCCTGCCTGCGCAGGCAGGCATGACCCATTCGAGAGTTACCCAGGCCTTCGGCTCTGAGGCTCAGGCTCGAAGAGGTCATCCCGAGTATTCTCGAGGCATGACCTATATCGAGATTATAGTGGTGCTCGGCATTTTTTCCGTTTTGTCCGGAGTCGCCATGTGGAATTACAAAGGATTCCAAGACCAAGTGGATATCAGAAACCTGGGAAGCGATATAGGGCTCAGGGTTATGAAAGCGCAGAACGACTCTCGAGCCGGCGCCTGGACGCCCCTGGCCCCTCTAGGCTGGAAGCCTTCATATGGAGTTTATTTCGAAGCCAATTCCGACGAAGACAAGAACTTCATCTACTTTGGAGACTACGATACTAGTAACAACTTTTTCGACAACTCCGGTGTAGCGATGGATTGTAGCGGGGAGTGTTTGGAAAAGATTAGTATGACCAAGGGCAACAGAATATCTGATATCACTCTTACTTCTCCCGATTTCGCAGGATCCACAACCGAGGCTACCATTGTTTTCTCCAGAACCAGCGCTGAGCCTGTTATATCGTCGGGAGGAGAAATTTTTCCGAACGCGGAAGTTGAGATTACCGCCGAATCACCGAAGGGGCTGAAAGCATTCATAATCATCTCTCCCTCCGGGAAAATGGAAGTAAAATAACCCTCACCAAAACAATCTGGGTGCGGCGCAGGTATGCAAATCATGAGAAAAAATATTAAAAATACTAAAAATAGAGGGTATACTATCATTGAAACCATGATAGCCGTTTCTCTTTTTGTGATTATTGTCCTTACGGGCACCAATGCCCTTCTAAACGCGAATCTGGTGCATCAAAAATCCCAAGACAGCCGGACCATACTGGACAGCATCGGGTTTGCGATGAATGAACTATCCAGAAATTTAAGAACCGCTTATACTTACCACTGTTTCGTGAGTGCGGACGAAATATTACCCACTCCGCTTTCGGGGCTCAATTATCCGCAAAGCTGTGAGCAGGGTGAGGGTATATCTTTTGAAACCGACAGCGGCGACCCTAATGATTTCAATGACCAGGAAATATATTTTCTATCCGAAGGCGGACTTTGGAAGCTCGTGGGTCCTTATGGCGGAGCGCCCGTTCCCACGCGACTGACTCCGGAAGACGTCATACTCGACATGGACACGTCCGGGTTTTCAGTTTTTGGTGCGGAGGCGCCCGGGGGCGGAGACCAAGAGCAGCCGCTTGTAACCATCAGGCTTTCCGGTGAAATAAAATTCAGAGATGTGGCTACAAGCTTTTCCCTCCAGACCTCGGTGTCGCAGCGGATTATAGACATATAAAAAATGAGATCAACTTTCCTGAAAAATAAAAATAAGCCGGCAGTAATGGCCTCGGGGTTCACCCTTGTTGAAACTTTGGTGGCGATTTCCATATTCTCCTTGTCGATATTAGGGCTGATGAGTGTTTTATCTCAAGGTATTGCCGATATAAATTATGCCAAACAAAGGATGACGGCGGAGTATTTGGCACAGGAGGGGATAGAATATTTGCGAAACATGCGGGACACGTATACGCTTTATGATCCGGAAAGCGGACAAGAGGGTTGGGACGCCTTTCGGGCCAAGCTCGCGCCTTGCGTCGCCACTACCTGCGGTTTTGACGTTTTGGTGGCCCCGCTCGATGCCGCTGCCGTTTTTCAGTGTCCGCCGGAAAATTGCGACTTGTATTTAAATAACGGGGGTTATAATACAAGCATCTATGGTGGCGCGAGATCGGGTTTTCGGCGTCGGATACAAATAGTGCAGACTTCTCTGGACGAAATAGCGATTTACGCGAGCGTAGATTGGGCGCAGGGTTCCGGAGCCAAAGAGGTTAGATTTTACGAAAGCTTGTTTAATTGGGTCCAATGATGATGCTGATGACAAAAAACTCCAAAAACAATAAAGGGTTCGTCATATTGTTTGCGGTCACTCTTGCCGCGATATTGCTTAGCATTGCTCTCGGTGTGGTGGAAATCGCGGAGAAAGAAATAAGATTTCGTACGTCCGCCACCGCCACAAACCATGCGTTCTTTGCGGCTGATACCGGCATAGAATGCGCGCTCGAGAATAACAAATCGGGCGAAACCGCGTTTACTGACGGTGGACCCGGCACTATATCCTGTCTTGGAGGGCCGGTGTCCCTTCAGGGTTCATCCTCTCCCTGGTCGTTTGTGCTTCCGGGGCTCGGTGGCGGGAGTGCGTGCGCCTATGTTACGGTCACCAAAAATCCCCCGCTGACTACGGTGGTTTCCAAGGGATACAATGTGGGGGACTCATCTTGTCAGTCAGTAGCGGCTAATCGCGTGGAGCGCGAACTACGGGTTGTATTTTCCAGTATTACCGAAGAGTTCATTCACCCTATCGGCTGGTGGACATTTGATGAAGGCAGCGGTGCCATCGCTTTTGATTCCTCCGAGAGCGGCACGAACGACGGCGCCTGGAACGGATCCGGCACACATTATGTAGCAGAGGGAGGAGGTTTTGCTGGACAGTTTGACTCGACCTCTGCTGACTATATTTATCTAAATGACCCTGTCTCGCTTCAGCCAACTTCCGCGGTTACGGTATCCGCTTGGTTTAAGGTCACCCCTCCTGCCTCGAGCGGAAGGATATTCCGGAAGAGATTATACGGATACGGCATAAACATGACTGCTGGAACCCTTACCTTTAATGCCTATGATACTGCTCGAATTAATCATTCCATTACAAGCTCCAGTACTTATAACGACGGGGAGTGGCACCACGTGGCGGGCGTTTACGATGGCATAACCACGGAACTCTACATAGACGGTGTCGCCGAGAATTCCACTCCGTTCTCCGCACCGCCCGGGATATACTATGAGGCGGGAGGTATCGCTATCGGTAAGGACGGTAACGGCGCAAGCGGTCTTTTTACCGGACTCATCGATGACGTGCGGGTTTACGATGTGCCGCTTTCCGAAGCGTCTGTTCAAAATTTATACGAGTCTACTTTGCATGAATGAGATGGATAAGCCGGAAGACAAGAAAGAAATCGGTCAAAGAATAGGAAAACTGCGTCGGGAAATTGCGCGTTTGCGCGAAGAATATCACACAGATAATGCGCCTAGTATTACCGACGACGTGTACGATTCGCTTTCCCGCGAACTCAAAGAGTTGGTTGCTAAGTATCCCGAATTTGCTGACGCGAGCGCGCCCGAGAACCGTGTTGGGGGCAAACCCCTTCCGAAGTTCGTAAAAGTGCGGCATGAGAAGCGTATGTTGTCTCTAAACGACGCTTTTAGCTTAGAAGAACTGACTGATTGGGAAAAAAGGATTAAAAAACTTTTGGCTACGAGCCGGGAGGTTAATTATTTTTGCGAAGCCAAATTCGACGGTCTGGCCGTGTCTCTCGTGTATGAAAACGGAAATTTCGTGCGTGGAGCAACCCGGGGTGACGGGGAAGTGGGCGAGGATATTACCCAAAATTTAAAAACTATCCGTTCCATACCGCTCGTTTTGCCCGAGCCGTGCCCGGAATATTTGGAAGTCAGGGGAGAGGCGGTAATGGCAAAAAAAACGCTCGAGAAACTGAACCGCGCGAATGAAAAAGCCGGCAAGGTCCTCTTTGCGAATACGCGTAACGCCGCCGCGGGCAGTTTGCGTCAGCTCGACCCAAAGCTTGCCAGCGAGCGCGAACTTGATTTTTTTGCCTACGATATAGCCCAAAGCCGCGGAGGCAAAGAGCTTCGCAATCACTCCGACAAGCACCGCTATCTAAAAATCCTGGGGTTTCCTGTCGACGGTCATGACGCTATATGTAAAAATTTGGCGGAGGTATCGGAATTTATCAAAAAATTCGAAAAAGTCCGCTCCGGTTTTCCGTATGGAACGGATGGGGTGGTGGTGTCGGTGGACAATATTGCTCAGGCGGAAATTTTAGGCGTGGTCGGTAAGGCTCCGCGATATATGGTGGCATTTAAATATCCTGCCGAGCGGGCGACCACGGTGGTTCGCGACGTAAAAATAAATGTCGGACGTACCGGCGCGCTGACGCCGCTTGCCATATTCGACCCCACTCTTGTCGCGGGTTCCACTGTTTCCAAAGCGACGCTCCACAACATGGATCAGATTGAACGTTTAGGTCTACGGATAGGGGATACGGTAGTTATAGAGAAAGCGGGAGATGTTATTCCCGCGGTGGTGGAGGTGCTCCACCGCATGCGGACAGGTAAAGAAAAAAAAGTAAAAATGCCGGACAGATGCCCCGTATGCGGGGGTCCCGTGGAGAAAAAGGAACTGGTGGCTTACTACTGTACCAACAAGAAATGTCCTGCCAAGAACGAGCGCTACATGCAACACTTTGTGTCCGTGTTTGAAATTTACGAACTGGGCCCCAAAATCCTTCGCCGTTTCAAGGATGAAGGGCTTATAACCGACGCGGCGGATATTTTCACGCTGGAAAAAGAGGATATACAAATTCTCCCGGGTTTTGGAGAAAAATCTGCAGAAAATATAATCAAAGAAATAGAAAACAAGAAAAAAGTTTCTTTTCACCGTTTTCTCTGGGCGCTCGGGATTTTACATGTAGGGGAGGAGACTGCGCGGGACATTGCGGAGCACTTTGGTACGCTCCAGAGGCTCGTTTTTTCGATGCAGAAAAATTCTTCGGAACTCGATGGTATAGAAAACATCGGCCCGGCAGTGTCGCGTAGTGTCGCGGATTTTTTCCAAGATAAAAATAATCTGAAATTTATCGAAAAATTGAAAACAAATGGCGTGGTGGTGGAAAAAGCTGCGGAGAAGAAAAAAGGAAAATTTACGGGGTATCAGTTCGTATTGACCGGCACGCTCAAAGAAATGTCTAGGGAAATCGCAAAGGAGCGAATACTGCGCCTGGGCGGCAAAGTTTCCGGCTCTGTCTCAAAAAATACTTCTTATGTCGTGGCGGGGCAGGAGGCAGGGTCTAAACTGGCTAATGCTAAAAAATTGGGGGTAAAAGTATTGAGTGAGCAAGAATTTCTAGAGATGCTTGGCTAATTAATTTCCGGAATCGGGCCATGACCAGCCGTAACCCCATCGATACGGAGTCGGCAGCCACGGTGTGCCTCCCGCGCGGATGCCCCAAAACATCAAAGTTCCCATGCCGGGCTTTATCTTGTTTATACAGCTCTGTATTTCCAGGTCAGCCGCCAGCCGGTCGCTCGTTTCGCCGCCGCACCAATATTTGATATCGTGTTCCATGCAGCACGAACCCCATTCGCCGTCCGGCCACCGGGAACAAACATCGGAGGTAAACTTCTTGGGCGGGTATTTTTCTTTTCCGGAACAGTAGTCTGCCGCGCGGGCACTGTCCTCCACGGACGCCTTGTCGGGAGTACTTACGAATACGAATAACAAGATAAGGACAAATACAATCAGAGCAAACTTTCTATACAGCATGAATTAATTATACACCTTACTGTTTAGCGTGGGCTATCAAAAGAATAATCTGATAACCCAATGTGGCAACAAGAATATGCCACAGAAAATGGGTTCCAGTAGGTATGTACGGACATAAAATTATATCTACACTTCGCACTGTTATTGCCGCCAGAAAAGTAAGTGAAGCAGACAGGAAAATTAACTTAGTAGAAGGAAACTTTTTTTTATAAAAAATTCCAGTAATAAGAAAACCGCCCAGTAACACCACATAAGGCAACGAACCATTCCATACAGCTAATGTTTCTGCCAGAAATACTAAAAAGAGGAGGACAACAAAAAATGCAGTGACTACGACTTTTGATTTTGTAATTTTAGTTAAAAATATAATTGTAACTACAGAAGCAAAAAGAGCAATCGAGTACGTATCTAACATGTCACCGACGTAAGAATTAGCTATATGCCACCATGCGCTACCTATTCCAATCACCCCCAAAAGAGCTGGAAGGATAAAAAGTTTCGTAGCTTTTTGTTGTCGCAAATATCTGTATGCAATAAAAGCAGCCACGAAATAAGCTACATTGGAAATGGCATTCAAGGGCTGAGATAAGATATTTCCGATTAGAGATTCACAATACTGAGTTGGGATGTCTAACATAAGTTTAAAATTCAAATTACCGGGCGGAGGGTAGTAG
>JALYJR010000029.1 GCA_030775165.1 bacterium
GATCTTCAGTCGCAGTTACGGGCGGCACTACTTGCCCCTCTGTTGTTTCTGTGGGCGCTACTGTTCCGGTTTCCGCCGGTACATCTTCAGGCTTATCGTCAGGCCTTATGCGATTCAATATTTTCCGTACCCAACTTTCTGTTTCCTCTTTGGTCTCTTCTGGAGTTTCAGGAACCGCAACACCAGGTTTTTTTACAACATCCGCGCCGTCTCCCCACCAACCACGGTTTTCCCCAAGCCATCGTACTAAATAACCGGCAGTTGCCAAGCCCGCTCCCAACGTGGCTCCCTTTATGGCTTGCTTTCGCACGAAAGTCTTTTGCGCCGCTTCTATTTTCGCGCCCCTAAACGAAAGTATTTTCTCTGTTCTCGCGTCTATCTCTTTAACCCCATCTTCTTCATAACTGATTGAAACCACTATTGCCCTGTTGAGATTGTTTACCAAATTAAACTGATTGTTTAGGGATGTTTTTGCGTCGCCGAAATCCATAAGACCCTGTTCAACTTTACCTTGGGCAACATCGATCCTTATTGTCAAGCGTTTGAGCAAGGCCGCTCTTTTCGTATTTGTGCAAGAAGGGTCTTCCAAGTCCCGCAATATCTTTTCAATATGCTCGGACATATTTTTAGCGCTTACCACTTTGTTCGCTTCAAGGTCCTTATCTTCTTTACCATGTCGCGCTTCTTTCCTTCTTTCTTGTAACGTCCGCTTTCCCCGAGCTTCCCCTCTTATATAACCCACGGCGCCTCCAATAATGGGTGCGGCTACGAAGGTGATGGTTCCTGCCGCTGCGCCCGCAAGTAGAGCCAAAGTTTTTGTGCTCCAGCGCAAGCCGGCACCTCCCGCAACAAGCCCGACAGTTTCCGTTGCTCTAGATGTGGGTGTAAAAAGATTCTTAATGGTTCTTCCCCATTCCATGCCTTTCGCGCTGCGCCCGAAGTCTTGCAGGGCTTGAGCGAATTCCGGGTGCGTGTTCAAAAGTTGTTCCATCTGGATCACATTTTCCAGTGATAACATTTCGTTCAATGCCTTACCTTGTTCATCCGGGCCTTCCTTGCTCTCTTTGAGCGTGAGCACTTCAGCTCTGGTGCGGTCATAAAAAGCTTTGGCTTGATCATATGCTTTGCGGTGTTTGCCTGATTTCTCTTGACCCCATTCGTAAGGTATTTGAGTAAAATTGTGTGCTGCCTCGTTAAAACGAGCTGTTTGCTGGCGTTCTTTGCCATCCAAGCCGTCAACGTTCATATAACGAACAATAGCCCCTTCCAACACGACATATATCTCTTTGTCCTTCGCGCTGGCGGTCAATACCTCTAAATCCTGGCGCAGGACTGTTTGACCCTCGGGAGTATTTATCAGGTTGGTAAAAACCTGATGCTCTATATTCTTTAGATTCTTTTCTTTGGTTACAGAGCTCGCTATTTTCTTGAAAATCCCTTTCTGTTTTATACTTTCAGAGTATTGCGTTTGCGCGTCGGATTTTACAATGTCCACGACTCTGCGTTTCAAGTCCTCCATGACCTTGAATCGTCGCTCGACAGACAATCCTCTGAACTCCGCGGGCAGCATGTTTTCCAGTTTGAATTCCTTTATAAATTGGTCCACTTCTTCTTCGGGTGTCGTTGGCGCGCCCTCTTTTGGTTTTTTATCTAAAGCATCCACGATACCCTCGCCTTCCCCGGCTTCGGGTTGAGGTGCAGGAGGATCAAAGTTCCACGGCGCAGGAGTTTCAGGTTCTGTTGCAGGCGGATCGGAAGGTTCAGGTGCTTGTCCGGCGGCCCTTCTTTCGGATGCTTCCAGAGCGGCCGCCACGCGAGCCATATTAGCCTGGGCCGCCGCGATGGTTGCCGCCAGTTCCCTTTGCCTCTCCTCGTCTTTTTGGTTTATTGCTTCTCTTGATCTCATGGTTTATAAATTTTTATAATTCCAACCTTTTTAGCTTTTGTTTCAATCTGGACTTTTCCCTCTCTTTGCTTCCAGTTAGGAGAGAAAGTATGCCTAAATGCTCTTCCAGTTCTTGCTTCTTTTGTTTCCTAAACACAATTTTGTCCGCCTTCGCCATGATACTTCTTTTCTTGATGGCGATTATATCTTCTTCTTTTGTTATTTCATCAAGTTTGGCGTATATTTCTTGGATAGTATTTTCCGGCATCTCTTCGGATTTGTCGACTTCTACCAATCTAAGCCGCCTGTTGTCTTTTTTTGCTTCAATTTCGTCATATTCCTCCTGGGCAGCTTGTATTATCTTTTTATTGGCATCTAATTCCCTGCGAAGTTGTTCCCGCGCTGCTTCCGGCGTAAGCGGGGTTTCCTCTACCGCTTCCTTTGCTGTTGTTTCCGGGTCCTGTACTATTACCTCCGGGGTTTCGGAGCCAACAAACTCATGAGTATCAATAAAATTCGTTATCACCTGGTCGGTCCATAGAATTTCCCGAGGGCTTGTTCCCACAGAAGGCCCTACTATTGCCAGCTCTTCCATTTTTTCCACCAATCCTGCCGCTCGGGGATAACCTAGTTTCAGCCTTCTTTGCAGATATGACGGAGATGTTTGTCTTGTTTCAAGAATCACGCGCAGTGCTTCACCAAACCTTTCATCAAAAACAAAACTCTCTTTGGTTATCGTTTCGGGAGCGGTACTGATCGGGGGAGTATTCACTTCAATCTCAGGCGTTGCCGTAGGGATCTCTTGTTCCTTTTGTCTCAGCGGAGAGATTTCTTCCAACTTGGTAATTATTGCCCGGACCCTCTTTTGTTTCTTTTTCATGTCTGGCGTTTTTTCTCCTTTCTGTGCAGTAGCCAGCCCCTTCCCTTCTCCTATAAAATATTCCAGCGGGTCCGTGGTTAGTAGGTGTATGCGTTCATTTTTAAAAGCGCTGTCTGGCAGACCATTTAAAACTCTCAATTCGTTGTCAATTTCCCTTCTCGTTTGCTGGTCTAGCCGGGACAGGTCCAATTTTTCCGTAGCTGTTTCTGGCGGCACGTCCCTCTTTTCTTCTTTCTGTGTAGCTTCGGCGGGTGCTTGGCTGGTCCCTCTTTTGTTTCTTAATTCCTCGACAACTTCTTCCATGTCCGCAATTTCTCGACGGTATCCCGCAGCTTCGGTCTCCCAGCCGATATCCTGATTTTCTTCCGTAACCGCCAGATTGTTATTCGAGTTCAGAAGCTCGTTTTCAAAATACTGTAAAGGATCGGTCTTTAATCGATCTATTAATATTTTTGCTAAGTCCGGGTATTCTAAATTTTCTAATACTTGCATCGCTTTAGCAATTGCAGCTGTTGTTTTTGGACTCAATTCCTGGTCGGGCGAGGAAGTGGCAGGTGTTTCCAATATGTCCGCTGCGACATCTACTACGAGCGGCTCGGTTTCTTCAGCCTCCGCTGGTTTTTCTGGTTGCTGCGTCTTAAGAGCCGATATGTTTTTTTCCAGATCGGCGAATCTTTCCACTATTGCGTTTATCTGCGGTAACAAATAACTTATATTTCCATAATCGGAGGATAATTGATCAAGAAGGATTTTGAGTTTATCAAGTTCCTGTCGAGACCTGTCATATTCGTGATAATAATCTAATCTCTTTTTCAAAGAAAAAAAAGACGAGTTGATTTCGGCTAGTCTATTTTCAAACTCTTTTTCAACCCTTTTCTTTTCCCCTGCCGCACTCAGGGCCGCGTCAAGTTTGTTCTTGTACTGATCGGCCTCTTCCTTTATTGCGTCTGCGTCAAATTCCTTCTGTCGGGTAAGTTCGATTAGACTCTTTATTTTTTTATCAAAACCTAGTGAAGTTTTTATATCATCAATTTCTTTGTCATTAAGTGACAAATCCTCTCCGGAATGATACAGCAATTCAAATAATTTGGTTATCAGCTCGGCTCTTATTTTAGGTACGCGATCTCGGCTTAGATTGAAAATAGTATATATTCCATCCTCTTTGGGAAGCTCAGCAAGCCTTTTTTTGTACAAACCATCGCCATCATAAACCCAATTGCCAGTACGCAGACATTCTTCATCTATAAAAATACCTCCGGCACGCCTGGACCTATCTCCATCTCTCAGTAAATCCTGTATTTGTTTACGTAATTCCGCAGACTCTCGCATTGGTAGGCCCTGAGGGTAGCGGCTCAAATCATCCAAAAGCTGTTCCAGCATGCGCCTGCTTTCAGGCAAGTTTTTTAATGCGCTGCGCATTACTTCCAGTAACTCCTCTCTATTCGGAGCATCCTTATCCGTTATTCTTTCCAAGTCTTTTTCTGTGATGGTCTCCTCGATTGCCCCGAAAGTTGGATTGACCAGGGTAATCTCTGGCTCAGCCCCGCCTTTCTCCCGCGCTTCATGTTTTTCCTGACTTAGCACCTCCCCTTTTATTAGCATTTTCTCTAAGGCTTCTGGCGATCTTCTCAGGGTATCATCAGACCCCCAAATAGATTCGAATACATAGGTGTTTCCGTTGGAGTCTCCGGGGAACTCCGCGAGCCTATACTCTCCTTCATTTTTAAATTGGTACTTGTTATCAATCTCAAGTTCTTCCAGAGGGTTAGTTTCAGCTGGCAAAGAGTTATCTTCAACCGCAGGGTAATGTATAGCCTCCCACTCCTCGAAAGGTAGGAATTTCTCTCCGGCTTCATAAGCCTTGCTGTCATGATAACCATTCACGTAAGCCGTGTAGTATACTTGCTTGGCATACATTTCTGTAGAGAAAAAGTTCTGGCGATATTGCGCGTATTCCTCTTTCTGCATCGCCGGGGCCCACGACGACTTTTCTCTACGCGACATTTTTTTATGTCGCTTAGCCACAAAATCCTCCAAGCTCAATATGTGTTTTTGGGCAAATGCCAAAACTTCGGCGTAAATAGCTTCTTTGTCCGGCCGAGGTGGGACATTTTGCACTTTTTCTTTTGTTGCGGATACTGCTGAAACAATTTCAGGAGTCGGCTCGGGTGTCGTTTCTGGTATTACTTCATCCACGGAAAGAATGGGCTCAGGCGCTACTTCTTCGGGAGCTGCGCTCAGGATTTCCGGTTTAGGTTCCGGTTTTATAATATTTTTTTCCAAGTCGGCGATAATTCTTTCTAGTGCGGGAGCCTCTTCGTTTTCAAGTCTAGCTATAGTTTTGAGGTCGTTTTCAGTCGGAGTTTTGTTTTTCTTATAATCCTGAAGTACGGCTATCGTATCTCTTAACTGCCTTTTGAAAAATTTAATCGGATTGTTTTTCAACTTTTTTACCTCTCTTGTTTTTGGATCGTTTGTTTCAGTAGTTTCTACGTTCCCAAACTTTTGCAACTCCGATTGTATTCTTGCCTTTGTTTCTTCGCTCAGTTGCGCCACATTAAAATCCCTGTGTATCTCTTCAGGAAGTTCTTTTGATGCGTTTTCTATAATTTTGCTCCGTCGTTGCAAAGGGTCCGGCGGGTCATTAATAGGCATGATATTATTATATATTCTTTAAAATCTTATTCCAAACGGGACTCCATATATTATATCATAATGTATCTAAATTGTCAATATAAAACGAGAAACGGGCAGTCGACGAATCGACTGCCCGGTGCCGCTAATGCGCGGCTGATGGTTGAAAGAACGCAAAGAGCAAACCTAGCTTGCGCTAGGGGTGAAACGTGAATGAGCCGGCGCCGCACTGGGTGGTCAAGAAATGCTCCCAATACTTTGCTGCTCTCCGGACGACAAGGTCCTTGACGGGCGGCGGATACCAATGCACTTTTGCTCCGAAGAGTTTGGTGCAGGCACCGCCATTGTCGGCCAGGATCTTTTTGGTGAAGCGGGACCACTGGGGGGTACCCAGGTAGGCCGGGCTACCGCCGTCGCGACCGATGTAGAAATCGATTGCACCGGGGCTGGTCGGATCCGAGGAGAACTCGACCCCGTCCGAAATGATGAAGACTTCTCCTTGGCGGAGATTCTCTGCGGTTCGCATCGCGAGGCCGTTGAGAATCCCAAAACCGATTGATGAATTTTTCTGCGGCTCCTGCGGCTGCAGGAGCCACGAGCGAACCTCTTCGACGATGGCCTTCACCTGCGCGGGGTTGGACCCGGCTGGGATCTGCCATGTGTTGCCCACAAGCCATGGGCCATCGAAGATAAGGAAGGCCTGAATTTCGTAGGTGACGGTGGCGGAGACGAGTCGCGATTCGAACTTCTGTTCGCGAAACATCTTGTCCACCGTCGGATTGACCGCGTCGCTTCCTTCCGTCACGTCCCTGCCGATGGAAATCGGCTCGGTGCGCGGAATCGGAGCAGTGAAGGCCGCGACGCACTGCTGGATTGTCGCCGGCAGTTCATTGACGGCGGTCTCGCGGGCCTTTCTTCCAAAACGGAATTTCTCAGCCTTGGGAATGCCGCAAGGGAGGGGCTCCCAATCTTGGTAGCCTTTCCGCGGGTCGTTGGTAATGCGAAACCTGAGCTCGAGCCCATCACCCTTCTTGTAATAGGCTTGCCTCAATTCATCGGTGAGATACTTCTGGTAGTTCACCACGGGCACTTCGTCCGTGAGGGCGTCACGCGTGTAAGACTCCCCGTGAATCTGGGGATCAAACACGAGTCGCGGCCTGACCAGGAAGAAGTATCCGAGGTAGGCGATGCCAGCCACCACCAGCAGAAGTCCCATCACCGACGAGGCGATGATGAGCGCCTTTTTTGATGACGGCTCGGGAGCATGGGTTGTGGGGGTGGAAGCGGTTTCGACGGACGATGTTTCGTTCCGGCGGTTTTTGCGTTGCCGTGCAGCCGCCGGTTTGACCGGCGGCTGGGGATCGGCTGAAAGGACAGGTCTGTCGATTTCCATCTACGTCTCCTTTTAAATGGTGCCGATTCTCTTGCGCTTGGTAACTTCCGCCGGTTTCTCCTCGAGACTCTCCTCGACTTCTTCGAGAAGGCTTTCAAAATCCGTGACCCGGAGGTCAGTCGGAAGCTCGATCTCGAACGTGGCGAACGTTGCCTTCTCCATCAGCTCCTGGATCTCTGGCGTGTCGAACGTGCGCTTGGCTTTTTTGGAGAAGAGCGCGCCAGCGTCGCTGACGATTTCATCAGTGATGGCCGGCAGCTCCTCTTCCGAGTCGTTGGCGTCGCTCACCAGGTCGATGACACGGTTCATGGCCCTTTGCGTGGTATGGTCGTAGAGTTCGAACATGTTCCGGTAGGCCTGAAGATGACCGGGCAGGTCCCGACGGAATTTTTCCATCCGCTCGGGCTCGGCCAGGATATCTTTGACTAGGCTGTCCGTGGACTGATTGTACCAGGCTTCGGCCTTGGCGATCTGTTGCGTGTAGCTGTCAGTGTTGTGGTCCAAAGGCTGATTGGTTGCGGCGAACGCTTCTTCTTCGTCCTCGACGTTTTCCTTGGCGATTTTCAGCTCACCTCGGAGCCGGTCGATTTCCGTATACTGCTCCTCGGTGTAGTCGTCCCGGAGGACGTAGGCCAAGACGGCCGAACCGAGAATGAGAACCATCATCACCACCGGGATCATGTACCCTCCAGTTTCCTGGCTGGCGACACCGGTGGTTGTGGTAGCGGAGATCCAGAGGCGGTAAAAGAACATGCCTCCGGAGACGAAGAAGATGAGGAACGACGTGACGAGAGCTTGCACGATTTTGCTCCCGGGATATGGCACGAGCTGGGCACCCTCAGGGAGAATGCCGTCCTTCTGTGCTGCCCGGAAGCGGAATTTGGCGACGAGCCAGACGATGAAACCGCGGATGGCGGTCATCGACGACTCGATCAGAACGATCGCGACGAGAACAATTGCCGCGACGACGATCTGCGCTTCTGTCTCATCGCCCTGAGTGGCTACGCCACCCTTGCCGATGATGACTTCGAGCACTGCGATCAGAAGACCGAGCACGCCGACTGCGGAATGCTTGAGCACGTTCTTGTAGCCGGCGAGTTTCTTCGGGGCGTGAATCTGTGCTTCCTTGGTTCCGGCCAGCCCCACCACCCCTTTGTCGAGGTTGTTCTGGGCATGGGCTTGCTTTGCCACCAGGCGTTCGAGTTCGGCTTTCGCCCGCTCGATGTGGGAGCGGTGTGATGTTTCAGCCTCGGAGTGGGTTTTCAGATTCCGCTTCCGATTTTCGATCGCCTTTCGGTAGTTGCCCCTCAGTTCTTCTTTCGCGACCTTGAAACCCGCTGCGTGCTTCTTGAGCAGGTACTCCTTGAACTTGTCGGGAGAGAACACTGCTCGCTTGAGGTCGGTGATTCCCTGGGAGAGGAACATGAGCGTAAGCTCATACTTGACCCAGAGCTCCACGCCGAGGTTGGCGATGGACTGGAAAAATGGCAACCAACCCACCCTGCTGTCGAACCGGTTGGCAAAGCTGCTGACGTCGATTTCCGGGACCTGTTGCTGCACGGAGTTGTTGTCGCTTTGGTATTCGCTCATCTCATCCTCTTTGTAGTTCTGCGGTCGCCCGCAGTCTACCTGTTGTTCCTGCGGAACCATGTCGATGGCCCACAGGTTTTGTTTTGTAGTTCTGCGGTTGCCCGCAGTCTACCTATTGTTCCCGCGAAGTCACCTTAATGGCGATTCGCCGCGGGGGTTGTTGGCTCCCTGGATTTGGTTCACCGATCCCGATCAACGAGAATTCCACGCGCAGCCCGGTCTGTGTGATCCAGGGCAGTCGGAGATTCTTGTCGATCCAGAACGTGTGTCCTTTATCCGGGCCTTCTTCATCCACCATGACCTTGAGCCGAGGGCTGTTGCCTTCGGACAAGACCAGGGAGACGTGGCCTTTGTACCTCCTCGGTACGGGAGTTTGTGTGTCACTCACATGGAACCTCCAAAACAAATCCTACTTCTGTTATCGAAGAGCACTCTTCCACCTCCTGGGAACCAGGCATAGTGAGAGTGTCTTTAATCAATTGTATCATAAACTTATATAAATGTCAATAGCATATCTGCATAAAATACCCTCAAAACACCATTTAACCCTTGTTTTATAAGTAAATTTTATTATGCAATCTTTCATTTGCTATGTCAATAAAACCCTTTTATAAAAATAAAACATGGAAAAGTTGTTATTTTGTCCAATAACAAGAGGAATCTCAATGTCCTTTATTAAATCTATATTAAGTATAATTTACAAGGGAAAACCGGGTTTTCCACAGTCCGATTGACTTGACCCCCTGATTGGTCTACCCTTTAGGCATACCCCTACATTATTAGAAGACTAAAAGACTTGGGGTTCAGAACAGGAGAACGCAGTCCATGGATGTACGATAGAAATGTGGGTAACCATCGCGAGAACCTTCGTTTGCAGAACTATTTGGGTCGTCCTGTAATTCCAGCCCCGTTTCTTTAATTGGGGCCGGAAAAGGCAATCTCGCGGGAAGAAGTAGACTTATAAAAACTAGCTTTAAAATTTTAAGACTGATTTTGGCCTTTGTCCTCCTGTACGGGGGGCCTTTGGCGACTGTCTTCATGCCGGTGGCAGCGGGGGCAAGTATCTTGTCTTCCCTGCTTGGCCCCAATGTTTATGCCGGAGGGATACCGACCGTTTTTAGTGTTGATAATTCTCAGACCATTGCCTTGTTGTCTGCAGACGTCTCTCACGGCGGCAAAAAGGAAAAGCAAAGCGAAGCGGCGGGAAATTTGAACGGAACAATTGTCGATGACAGCGCTCTCTTGGCTGCAGTCACCCCAAGCTCCGGCAATGCCACCGGCGGTACGGGCGTAGATTTTTCCGAAACCAGTCCAGATGATATCAGTGTGTATGTAGTACGCCGAGGGGACTCCATAACCCAGATAGCCGAAATGTTTGAGGTTTCCGTAAACACAATTCTTTGGGGCAACGATTTAAAAAAGGGTGAGAAGCTAAAGGAGGGCGACACCCTTTTTATTCTGCCCGTATCCGGGGTGCAGCACACTGTGGCAAAGGGCGAGACACTGGCGAGTATTGCCAAGAAATATAAAGTGGACATGGAAATTATTACCGGTTTCAACGGCTTGGAAAAAGGCGCGGTGCTCGCCGTTGGCGACGCACTCGTAATTCCAGATGCGGAGATGCCGAACGATGCGGCCAAACCAAGTAGCGGAAAACCGGGCTCCGGATCTTCCGGTAGTTCGAAATGGGCAGATGCCAAAGGTTATTTCATTCATCCGGTGCCCCAAATGAAACGTAGAAGCCAAGGGCCACATGGTCCCGGCGGTCGCGGCATAGATATGGCGGCGCCGACTGGCACCCCTATTGTGGCGGCAGCTTCCGGCACTGTCATTCTCTCGAGAGGTGGTTATAGCGGCGGTTACGGTGAAATGATTATCGTCCAACATTCCAACGGCACTAAGACCTTGTATGCCCATATGTCCAAGCGTGTCGCTACTACCGGAGCCAAAGTAAGCCAAGGCGAGACCATCGGATATGTCGGTTCTACCGGACGCTCTACCGGTCCACATTTGCACTTTGAAGTGCAAGGCGCAAAAAATCCTTTCTAAAAAATCAAACAAAACAAAAAAAATCTCCCACAGGAGATTTTTTTCTATGCTCGGCGCGTTCGCATGCTCAATGTTTCTAAAAAATTATACCTCAACGAACTATTCCAAATATAGGAGCGCTGCCATAGCCAGAACTCCCGCGATAACCGCGAGTATCTGCATGACGGAATGTTTTAAATCTTTGGTTTTATGCAGTTCGGGAATTAAGTCCGCAATTGCCACATACAAAAACCCCCCGGCGGCAATTGGCAGTACCCACAATATAAATGTTTCTCCGGCTTGACCCAAAACAAATGCGACCAGAGTTCCCAGTATGGCGCAGAGGGCAGAAAGGAAGTTTAGCCAGAGCGCGCGCGACTTGGCGTAGCCGGAATGCAAGAGTACCGCGAAGTCTCCTATCTCTTGCGGTATCTCGTGGAGAATTACCGCGAGCGTGGTGGCGAGGCCTACGGGGATGCTTATAAGAAAACTCACACCGATGATGACGCCATCGATGAAATTGTGCACGCCGTCCGAGAGCATAATCAATCGTCCTGCAGGATGGATATTTTGCTCCGCTTCGTCTTCGCCGTGGTGATGCCAGTGCAGGAATTTTTCCATAATGAAAAATATTATGATACCGACAATTATGAGGATGCTCACCGTGGTACTGCCGACAGAACTTTCGTAGGCCTCGGGGATAAGGTGGATGAACGCATCACCTAAAAGCGCGCCGACCGCGAGGGAAATAAACAAGAATATATATTTTTTCAAAATGTTTTCCTGTATCGAGAGCGCGAAAGCGCCGATGAGCGAGACTAGGCTCACTATGACGACACTCGTAAGGGCATATAAATAAGTCGTTATCATGCGTTTATCGTATACTAAATAATTTTTTTTGTAAAAGCTTGTATAAATAAATATGGCGTGGGGGGGGGGG
>JALYJR010000030.1 GCA_030775165.1 bacterium
GTCGTACCGGGACCGCGACCCTTTTTATCGAAATTAAATATTTCTTTCTTCTCGACTTTCACCGAGCCTGTGTCATTGTAAGCGGTCTTTGCCGTTACCACTCCCATATCCAGCGCCCCCGCCATAATCAAAGGTTTGACCACAGAACCGAACTCAAGCACGTTTTCAACCAGCGGATTTGAGAAGATAAGATTATTCTTGGCCGCAGAAAATTTATTGGGATCAAAGTCCGGCACAGCTCCCAGCGCATACATGGAGCCGTCCCGCGGATCCATAATGATACCGCCGACCAAATCCGCCGAATACCGTTCTTTGACCTCGCGCAGTTTGTCTTCGAGAAAATTCTGCACCTGCGGCTCGATACTGGTCACGATGTCTCCTTCTTTTTCGTCTTCACCAAAGCTTTTTTGAATATTGGAAAATACTTCCGCGAAAAAATTCACATACGGCTCATTCTTGCCTCGAGACAACTCTCGGTCATACTGCCGTTCCAGCCCGTAGCGCCCGCCCAACTCGTCGCCCTTGTAGCCCACAAAACCTAAAGTGTGCGATGCTAGGCTTTCCCCGGAATAAGAACGCCATTTTTCTTTGAATACGCTTAGTCCGGGAATTTTGAGCGCGGATATAGCATCCGCCTTTTCGCGGCTTAAACGCAAAGCTACTTCTTCATAAGGGTCGTCCGCTTTAGCGGCTTTTGTAAAAAATTCCTCCCGGGCTATCGGGACTATAGCATTTATTTTTTGATAGACGCCGGCGGCGTCAGTGAGCTTCGTGGTGTTTACGGCGAGCTTGAAACCGGATATCTGCGCCGCGGCGGATATGAGCTCCCCGTCCTTACGCTTCCAATATATGGTGCCGCGCTCATACAGGTCTTGCGAAGGTGTCACGTACTGACGGTCGGCAACTCCTCCGTAGTAATCTCCGTGCACAACCTGCACCCAAAAAAGCCGGGTCACTATGGCTCCGGAAAATAATACGAGTAAAAAAACAACTATCCTCGAACGGAATAAAAAACTAGATTTCATTGCGTGCCATGTCCGCACTGGCTCGCGACCGACGCGGCGCGAAACTGGCGCGCGCCTCCTCAAAACCCATAGAGCGCGAAAGCTCAATATTGACAGAACTAGACAGAGACAGATATTCAAGCTCCAGATTGCCGACCTCGGATGAAAGCGCTTGGGCTTCCTTTTCCAGGTTTTTCCTCTCTACTATATTCCAAACCATAAGCCCCAAAAGAAGCGCGTATACCAAAGCGAGAAGCCCAAGCGTAGAGAACATGGAGCGGAGAACCACTCTCGACATATCGGCGTTGGTCTGCATGATGCCGATGTTTTGTATTCCTCTGTAAAGTTTTAAGCTGGCTACTCTCATTGTTCTTTATTGTTTTTGTAAAATTCTTAATTTTGCGCTTCGGGACCTCGGATTTTCTTTTGTTTCTGATTCGCTCGGAATTATCGGTTTTTTATTTATGAGGACCGCCTCGCCTTCCGCTTTTTTTTCTTTATAAAAATTCTTGACTATCCTGTCCTCCAAACTATGAAAAGATATGACTGCCATCCTGCCTCCGGGTTTGAGCTTTTCAAATGCGCCCCCGAGGCCATCCTTGAGCGCCCCCAGTTCGTCGTTTACCGCCATCCGGAGCGCCTGAAACGTCTTGGTCGCACAATGCCTCTTGCCCCTCCTGTAAGCCGCCGGTACCGAACCTTCGATAATCTCGACCAAGTCTCTAGTGGTCTCGATTTTTTTCTCCTGCCGCCTCTCCACTATCGCCCTCGCGATCCTGCGGGAGAATCTTTCTTCGCCGTATCCGTAGATAATATCGGCCAAAGATTTCTCGCTCCAGGTATTCACGATGTCCTCCGCGGTCAAGTCTTCCGGAGAGGGATTTTCCTTCATCGTCATGAGAAGCGGCTCACGTCGGATGAAAGAAAATCCCCGTTCGGAATTCTCCAATTGGTCTGAACTCAATCCTAAATCAAAGATGATGCCGTCTGCCTGTGGCATATCTCGGAGCTTGGCGACATCCCTAAAGTTCGCATTCAAGAAAGTGACGTCGCACTTCTTCCCAAACTTTTCAAACTTCATTTGTGCCTTTTCCCAAACGCTCTTATCCTGGTCCAGGGCGAAAATCTTCACACCAGGATACTTTTCGCATATTGCCTGGCTGTGCCCTCCACCGCCAAACGTGCAATCTATAACGGTCGGCTTTTCGCTCCCGCCTGCGCGGGCAGGCAAGTTCAAACCTTCTATTGTTTCGTTTAAAAGAACTGTCCGGTGTACGCTAATCATTTTTTCCTGCCGCCAAAGATTCAGCCAATTTTCCCGCTTGCTTCTCCACCATGTCCTGATTTTCTTTCCATGTCTTTTCGTTCCAGATTTCCAGGCGGTCTTTAACTCCGATTATCGCCGCGCTGTCTTTGAGTCCGATGCGGTCTTTCAGAAAGTCCGGGATGAGTATGCGCCCGATGGAATCAATCTCCGCTTCCGTGGCCCGACCAAACATATAGCGATTGAAACTACGCTGGTCGCTCTTTAGAAACGACAAATCGCCGCCACTCCCTGAAAGCCGTGCGCTGACTTTTTCCCATTCCTTCTTTGTGAAAACAAAAAGACAGGAATCAAGTCCCGGCGTTACGATGACCGCCTTGCCCATCTCCTTCCGAAATTTGGAAGGCAGAGAAATACGGTTCTTCGTATCTATTGTGTGAATGTACTCGCCGATAAGCATGGTTTTTTATTAAAATACTTTTCCAGATATTTTCTGGATTTCCCACTTTTTCCCACTTCATTAACATTATAAACTACCCTAAAATCAAGGCAACTGCTTCCCTGTGGATAACTTACTTTAAATCCGTTTACCTAAAAATGTTACAATTCAAAATATGGGTATTTTAGAATTTAGAGAACCGAAGAAGGGCGACGTTGAAGAAGGTGGCAATGTAAGAGCGCCAGGTGAAAGCGAGCCGGGAACGCCTGAATTGGCAAAGAAAAAAACCTTGGGGGAAAGGACTTTAACTCCCGGCCAATTTGCGGCAAGTCAAGAAGATGAGATGCTTCGTGGACCAGCGCTCGAATTTCTGCGAAAATTTATAAAGGAGATAAAGCTTGGCGGGCATATATGGCCTCCGGGGAAAATTTTGCGTAATCCGGATGTTCTACACGAATTACGGCTAGAACTCGATAAAAAAACAAAAAATTTTCCTTGGTCTCTTTTGCCGGAATTATTGGAAACTTTAGAAAGTGAGAATAAACCAAAAATTCCAATTAAAAAACAAGAATAAGCTTTACAAAAAACGCCCATGTGGCGGTTTTTTTATGCGTGTGTTCAGCCGTAAACTAATCAAGACCTTTGCAACACTTCTAAAGGTGTTTGGTAATTAATTCCCATATGAATTCTTTTTTCGTTGTAATACGGTAAATATATTTTCACTGCTTTCCGAAAATCTCGAAGGCTTT
>JALYJR010000031.1 GCA_030775165.1 bacterium
GTTTTAAGCCCCAAAGAGAAGAAAACGTCTTTGCAATCTTCGGAGTTGTTTATAAAGAATGCATTTTTGCAGTTTGCGGAATTGATAGCATAATCCCCCGTAACATTCTCGTTTTTCTTGCCGTGCATATACCTTCGAGGGAATTCGAGCCACATAGCTCTCAATTTTTCCTTGATATGGTTTATGTTCTGTCTGGAGGGAGCGGTCAGCACCGCAAGTTCTTTCTGATAATCCTCCTTAGAGTGTGGTTTGTTCCAAATATAATACTGCTTGTCCCTGAGCCCCACGCAACCAAAACAATCGGAGCAATTACTACAATCGGCCAAAAAGTACGAATCGCGACAGTTCAGGGAATCGACGGAGTACTGACAGTTGTAGCATGTATCGCAATTAAAACACTGATAACACCGCTCACATTTTGTGATATGGTCGCAATCCACACAATTGATACTGCCAGTCAAATAACTCGAATACTTACAATCTTCGTTATTACCCAAAGCCGTAAAACATAGATAGCAGTTTTTGGAGTCCACAATGTAATTGGAATAATCCGAATTAATAGTATTCACCTGCCACAGGTTGGGGCGCGGAGCAACCTTTGTCAAATCCATAAACTGGTCAAAAAATGTTTTCGAAAAGTCATAAGTGCGCCCGTAGTCGGTACCGTCCCAGCTATCCCCTGCCCAGTACTCCCTCGAATATACGGGAAAGGAAACTTCCTCACCATAATAGCTGATAATCTTTTTACCGGTACCGCTGCAAGTGCGGGAATATAAAATACGCTCATTTCTCCGCATCATCCTCCTCTGCATTCGGCAGTCCGGGCAGAAAGTCGGCGGAGGCACTTTGATCTTTTCGTAAAATCCAAAATCGTCGGGCTCCACCGTGAAATCATTCTTACAATTCTGGCATGTTTGGTTTTTGGATGTGTGTTCCAATCTAGTTTGTTAAAGTAGCCAATGTATAGGCTATTATTCTTCTTTATCAAAAACTTTCTGATCATCAACTGCCTTCTTCGTATAAAGAAAATCATCACGGGCGCTGTCTTCGTAATTTATACCTGGTAAACCAAAACTTACTGCAAGAGTAATTCTTTTGCCGTAATAATGCTCGCCGCCAGTAGGTTCGACCTCTCTAACCTGATGGTAAACCTTATTAGCTCCTACCAGTGTTACTAGCATTCCTTGGTGTGTACGTATAAATTGAGAACCCGTCTTTGAGTCAGGTCTGAACTCTAATTCTCCCCCTAAAATATCGTTTAAATAAAATAAAATAGTAACCTCATTTCTATCATAATGAAACCCCTGCTCGCCGCCCGTAGGAACGATATTAATGTTCATCGCAACTTTATCGTGCAAAGGAACTAATGGGCCTCCCCACAACCGCTCTGCAAGAGCTTGAAATTTTGGCATTGTTGCCCAGATATAAGGAAGAGACGATTTTATCTTTTCGCCATCGATCATGGTAAGGTCGTATATTTTTCCTTCCGCTTCTCTGCGAATTGGTTCTCCAATTATTCCCTCTACCGATCGGATTTTTTCTCGAAGTTCATGGACAGTCCACATACTATCTCTCGGGAGATTAACAAGTTTGTGAACATCACCCTCATCAACATAAACAAAGGACCTCTTATCTTCTGGGCTCTGGTGCTGCTCATTGTGTGTTATGCACTCAAGAAGGTGATAAGACCCATCTCTTACCAATTCAACCGGAAACTTACCATCAGGTTTCATTTCCTCATTTTCAAGCCTCTCGATAAAATTTAATTGCGGACCTTTTATTGGAGATTTTTTCTTCTGCGTCCTCTCTAATTTTGGTACTTTCGCATCCATATATATTTATTCTTATGGATAATCCACTTCATTTAAACAAGTTTTGATGCCAGACCGGTATAATTAAGAGGGGTGAGTTGAAGAAGCTCCTTTTTTACTTTTTCGCTGACCTTGAGGTTATTGATGAATGCGTGTATATCTTCGAGAGAGACTTCTTTGCCTCGCGTAAGCTCCTTTAGTTGTTCATAGGGCATAGGCTCCCCTTCGCGGCGCAGGATGGTCTGGATAGCCTCTGCGATGACTTCCGGATGCGCCAGAAGCGCTTCGGTGACCTTGGTTTCATTGACCACGATCCTGGATAGACCGTTTAGGAGATACTCATAAGCCACAAAAGAATGCGCGAGGGCGATACCCATATTTCGCTCCACCGTGGAATCCGATAGGTCGCGTTGCAGGCGGGACACCGGAAGCTTTCGGGCGAAAAATTCAAAAAGCGCGTTCGCTATGCCCAAATTCCCTTCGCTGTTTTCAAAGAATATTGGATTTATTTTGTGTGGCATGGTCGAAGAGCCGATTTCGCCTTCTTTTGGTTTCTGGACTATCCAGTCGTCGGATATATAGCGCCAAATGTCCTGATTGAAATCCAAGAGGATGGTGTTTATTCGCTTGAAGGCGTCGAAGCTCTCCACGTAACTGTCATGGCATTCTATTTGAGTGGTGAGTAAATTTGGAGCTAGGTTTAAGTTTTTCAAAAATTCCTCACTAAATTTTACCCAGTTTATTTTGGGGTATGCTGCCACATGGGCGTTCCAGTTACCGGTGGCGCCGTTTAGTTTCGCAGATATTTCAATCTTCTTTAAAATACCTGTTTGGCGCTTGAGACGTGACGCAAATACAAGTATTTCTTTGCCGAAGACAGTAGGACCCGCGGGTTGGCCGTGAGTCCGGGCCAGCATAGGTAGGTC
>JALYJR010000032.1 GCA_030775165.1 bacterium
CCGGTAGTGTCTGCGGGTTCGGGCACTACTTCTTCCGCCTTGTTGCCGCTCCAGAATACCAAACCTATAATTATCAACACAATTACTATCGCCACCGTCCACATTGTTGCTTGTTTACTCATTATTATTTTTTAATTAATTTATTAAAATCGCCGGCCGACCGGCCGAACGCAATATATTATGCCGGATGAGGTGCCCTGCTATGACAATTTTAGGTAAAAAGATTTTCTGTCCTCGGAAATTTCCTTCCTTATACTGCCTTCTTTTTCAAGCTCGTCTAGATAGCGCATAGCTGTGGATTCGGAAACCCCGAGCATCTTTTCCACATCCGCGGTCGTGACTTTGCCTTCTTGCGCCCAGGCAAAAGCCCCGAGAATGGCCTGCATATTCGCGTCTTTCTTTTCTTTCTGTTGAGCTACGACGCCCACCGGAGACCTGCGCCGTCTTGCCGCCTTGGGCTCAGGGGCGGTAGGTTCAAAACGTCGCACCCACTCCTCTTCCACTACCGAGGAGTGCTCTGCCTTGCGCCCTCGGAGCGTCACCAAAAAACCTCCCGCTACCACCCCCAGAATAAAAATAAATAATATTTGAAACATAGTCTTATTTTAACATAGCCGTACCTAAGACACATTAATGACCCCCGTGCCCGTGACCCCCATGCTCGTCCACAGGCGGAGCGTTTTGCTCCGCCTGCCATGCCATTATTCCTAGAATGACTATTACGATAAAAAGGATGAAAATCAGAATCATGAAAGTTAGTCTAGCATTTATGTTAAAGGTGTTGCAAAAGCAACACCCCTTGGGGACCGATTTGATGGGAGAGAACTTGAACAACAGAAGTGTTGGTGCGTCGACGCAGGCCGGTAGAACCAATCTGCATGGAATCCTTTCGGACCCTTTTAGACGCCTCGCTCCTTCAAGAACTCCCCCGCGCTATTTATATATAGAGCTCGTCAATTTGTCAATTGGGATTCTTGCCTATCAATTTATCATTAAAAGTTAATCCAGATATCGCATAAAGATGATGATTGTCGAACATCTGATAATTTGATACGCTAGAAGCATGAAGGAACCCTCGGGCGAAAAAATTTTACGAAGTGTTGATAAAGGGAGAAACTTAGAAAACTTTAATCACTTTGCTGCCAGACATATTATATTAGGCACCCCCTTCTCCCTGAGGGATATTGAAATTGCTTTCAGGGTAAATTGGGGACCGGAACTGGAAGAAAAATTAAAAGGGCGGTTTGAATACACCCGCGACGCCGAAGGCAATTTCATTTTCACTAAAGATAAAAGAAAGCCGTAAACGGCGTTACTTGGCATAATATAACATTCTCACGTTCTTGAGAATGTTAGTGAAAGTCGATTAGAATGTCGCGGAAATTTACTATGCGGTCTTTGGCATCGAGCTTAATGCCCTCTTTTTTATAAAGCGCGAGGCGCTCTTTCCTGCGGCTCGGGCTCACCCATATCCGCCCGTCCGCATACACGATGCGATGAAACGGAACCTGCCTCGACTTCCGTCCGGCAAGGCGGGTATTTTTCAAGCCAGCTTCGTATTTACTCAAAATACTAGTGATGCTCTGCGCCGCCATAGTTCCCCGGTTCGAAGATGCTGAGCCTGTCGAAGCACCCGCTCCAGCGACGCGAGCAATGTCACCATACGTCATCACCTTGCCCTTCGGAATCTCCAAGGCTATCTTCACAACCCGCTCACTAAAAGTGGTCATTTGTTTGTAAATTATATCAATAAGAGAGAACTGAGGCAAAAGCTTTTTCCTGTATACGTATTCGAATACGTATAGAACAATTTCCGTAAGGACAATCCTTGCGAGTCAAAGTAAACTCCACTAAATATTTTTTAATTTAATTCAGCTTTTGCAAAAGGTACGGAAAATGCCTTGCACCAGATCCAGACTTCTTTTACGTCTTCGGTGGTCACGCCGGCGGGCAATTCATAATTTTGCGAGCCGACATTGCCTTTCAACTTTCCCAGTTCGCTCCCTTTTATATATTTACCGTTTTCCCCTAAACCGACATACAGATCCGGTCCGTTATTTACCGTAAAATTTTCTTCAAATCGAATGTAACTCTTGTCCCCGATTTTCAACACGCTTGCCGTGCCCGAGCCCGTATGGATCCTGTCAAAGCCGGTAAACATTCCAGACTTTACTATGATAACCTCGTTTTCGGCTTTTTCCTCATCATTTGTTTCTGGAACGCTTGGCGAAATAACTGGCAGCCCTTCGGAAACCTTTTCCGTTCTCCAAAACGGAGAAACGAGCCAATAGGTCACACTCAAGAATATAATTATTAAAATTATAATTACAGCTTTTTTCATAAAAATATTATATCACTTTTTATCACTTGGGCCCCATTGCCAGCGGGGTTTTTCTCCTTTCCTATATCCAAAATAGGATATAAAAGCGAACATCAAGAGGATGCCGAGTAGAGCCGCGCCAGGCGCGTCATCAGTATCTCCGATATAAATACCGAGAACAGCGATGCCTATGCCGACCGATACCACGAGCCACCCCTGCCAGCGCACAGGCACCCAGCCAAAGCCATAGAGCTTGCGCTTAAACCACAAGCGCTTCGGATTGTCCTTCATGTACGCAATGTATTCTTTAATCATAAAAGTATTATACTCCCGATTTTTTAGCTCAGCAAAGCTGAAACTAGCGAGAACCGAAACTAGCGAGAACCGTTCTAGCTAGAAACTCGTCGCAGGCATACTTTTTAGAAAGCCTTGCGCAGGCGGACGCGCCGAGCAGTTCGCTGGCATAGCAATGCCAGATAGATTGCTTTATAAAAAGTGTGCCGAAAAAGAGTTTCTCTATACGTATTCGAATACGTATTGATGTACGTATTTTAGCGCAAATCACGAAACTCATCGCAGGCGCACTTTTTGAAGCGTCTTTCGCAGGCTGTCGAGCCGAGAATGAGCAAAAAATCAGCAGATTTTTATGCGACGGTTCAAAAAGTTGTGCCAAGGCATAGTTTCGTGATTTACGGGCAATACCGCGCCTTGGCAAATCCGGCTTTGACCGCCTCCGCCTCCGAGCAGAAATATTCTTCTCCGCGGTCCGGATCGATTTTTACCTGCTCGTAATTGTTGCACTCTTTCAAAAAATAAGTCTTACCAAATGTACCCGTCGATATATTGCCTTTGATTGTGCATTTCGCATTCGGTGCTTTCGCGCTCGTTTGGCTGTGTTCGGTGGGCGTATAGTCGCACGCGCCCCAGATTCCCCGTTTTGCGGCCACAGCCTGCTCCCGCTCTTCCAGGAGTAGACCGTAATAAAGCTTGTCTCGCGGATTGCTCCGCGGTTCCGCATATCCGCCCTTCACCATATATTCGTCCGCAAGTATATTGTCCGATAAGGCCGATGCGCTCGGCAGCACCGCGTAGCGTAAGAGCCGCCCAAAGTCATCCGTTCCCGTCACATCCTTTCGCAGTTCCACCTCCTTGCCTTCGAGGAGTTTCCTTAACGCTTCCTTCGATTCATCGTAGTAGCATTCCCCTTCTTCCGGCGCGTCAATGCCGACGAGCCGCACCACTTCCTTATCTTCGAGCTCAAAAGTATCTCCGTCGATCACCCTTTCCACCTTATACAAAGCCGCACCACCCGCGCGCATCCCCGCCAAATCTTTTTCCTTTACAAGAGTGTACCCGCCATACCCGCTCGCGACCAAGATAGCCGTGATAGCTGCAACAGAAATTCGTTTTCCGCGCTTAGCTCGCACTGAGCTTGCTTGCTGTGAGCTTGTCGAACCAGCCGAAGTGTTCCCAGTATTCATTGTTTAAATTATATCAAAA
>JALYJR010000033.1 GCA_030775165.1 bacterium
TAACTGCACGCTCGCATTCCGCATCTTGCCGGACGAGCTAGAGTTTTACAAACAGATGAACATACCGTTGCCTATTTTTTGTCCGAACTGCCGCCATGACCAGAGATTAAGCCAGAGAAATACATTGAAACTATTCAAGAGAAAATGCCAGTGCGGAGGCGCATCATCGGAAAATGGTTTGTATGAAAATACGGGCGCGCATACTCACGGAGCGGATAACTGCTCCAATGAATTTGAGGCCTCTTATTCACCTGGCCGGCCGGAAATCGTGTACTGCGAGAAATGCTACCAACAGGAAGTATACTAATGGAACATAAACCCGAAAACCGAACGTGCCAGAATTGTAAAAATGATTTTGTCATTGAGCCTGACGATTTTGGATTTTATGAAAAAATAAAAGTTCCGCCGCCGACTTTCTGCCCGGATTGCCGATTGCAAAGGCGTTTAGCTTGGCGCAACGAAAGGGGATTGCACAACAGGGAATGCGGTCTCTGTAAAAAGAAGATCATCTCTGTTTACAGCGATGAATCCAATATCACGGTTTACTGCGATAAATGCTGGTGGGGCGACAAATGGGAGGCACAGGACTACGCGATGTACCTGGATCTTTCCAAGCCTTTTTTAACCCAGCTTTTTGAACTATTCCGTAAAGTTCCGGCGCCAAATCTGTTTGCTTTCGGAACCACCATGGTCAATTCGCAATATTGCAACTTGGCCAACGACATGAGAAATTGTTACCTCCTGCACGACGGCACTTTTGACGAGAATGTGTCCTACGGCAGCGGCGTATTTCATTCAAAGGATTCTCAAGATCTTACCATGGCCAGGAAATGCGAACTTTGCTACGAGGTCGTGACTTGCATAAATTGCTACCGTACGGCTTTTTCCCAGAACTGCGAGGACTGCGTGGATGTATATTTTTCTTACAATCTTCGCGGGTGCAACAATTGTTTCGGCTGCGTAAATTTACACAAACAAAGCTATTGCATTTTTAATGAGCAATATACCAAGGAGGAATATGAAGAAAAGTTAAGGTCTTTCGGTTTGGATTCCCATAATAATATCCTTGCGTTAAAAGAAAGGGCGCAGGAATTCTGGAAAAAATTCCCAAGAAGGTATTATTTCGGGGTTCAGAACGTAAACGTGACCGGTGATTACCTGGAACAGTCTAAAAATGCGAAAAGCTGCTTTGGCGCAGCGAACGTTGAAGACTCAAAATTCTGTTCGTTTTGCTCCAATGGCCCTATAAGGACAGTTTATGATTTTACGCATTATGGAGACAATATAGAGCTGATAAACGAGGGGCTCCAGTGCGGAGACGGTTCATCGAATATCAAGGTGGGCTGGGCAAATTGGAATAACTCCAACAACAATCACTACAGCATCACGGTTTCCGGAGCTTCGTATCTTTTCGGCTGCATTGGCTTGAAGAAGAAACAATATTGCATCTTAAATAAACAATATACTCGGGAGGAGTATGAGGAATTGGTGCCCAAGATCATCCAGCATATGAATGACATGCCTTATGTAGACAAAAACGGCAACAAATACGGCTATGGAGAATTTTTCCCCATAGAACTTTCCCCGTTCGGCTACAATGAAACTACCGCGCAGGAATACTTTTTCTTAAAGGAGGAGCAGGCGCGAAAAAATCAATACCCTTGGAAATTACGGCAGAGGAGTTACGATATAACAAAGAACTCTCGCGATCTTCCAGACACTATCGCGGGGGTGGACGACTCGATCTTGAAAGAAATAGTCGGCTGCGAACACGAGGGTAAGTGCGACGATGACTGCGTAACGGCTTTTAGGATCCTGCCGGAAGACCTGAAGTTTTATCGGAGGATGAATCTGCCCTTGCCTCGGCTTTGCCCGAGCTGCAGGCATTACGGAAGACTTAAACAGCGCAATCCTCTCAAGCTCTGGCATCGCCAATGCATGTGCGACAAAACCCATCCGCACCACAAGGGTAAATGCGAAATAGGATTCGAGACTAGCTACGCGCCCGACAAACCTGATATCGTGTACTGCGAAAAGTGTTACCAACAAGAGGTTTATTGATTACTTTATCAAATTGAAGTACTTTACTTAACTAAAGTGGAATATAAAACAGAAAATAGAACATGTCAGAATTGTAAAACCGATTTCACTATTGAACCCGACGACTTTGGATTTTACGAAAAGATGGGGGTGCCACAGCCGACCTTCTGTCCGGACTGTAGATTACAAAGAAGATTTCTTTTTAGAAATAACAGGGTTTTTTATAAAAGAGAGTGTGCTTTGTGCGGTAAGTCGATGATAGCTTTGTACAGTAAAGATAAAAATTATACGGTTTATTGTTATGAGTGCTGGTTTTCAGATAAATGGGACATTATGAGCTACGGAAAAGATTATGATTTCTCTAAGCCGTTTTTTGAGCAATTTAAATCTTTACAGACGTCGATTCCCAGAGCAAATCTTTACAGGGACAATTTTATTTCTAGCGATTATTGCAACTACGGTAGAGATTTTAAAGAGTGCTACCTTTCATTCGGAGGGCGCGATAACGAAAGAATCTATTTTAGCAATCAAGTCTTCGAATCGCGAGATTCCATGGATATTGCTTTTTCGGAAAAAGTTGAGTTCAGTTATGAGAATTTTGAGTGCATGAGAACAAATAAATTATTCTTTAGCCGATATTCCCTGGACTGTATTGACAGCTCTTATTTAATAGATTGCAGAAATTGTATTGATTGTTTTGGTTGCGTAGGCCTGGTAAATAAACAGTACTGCATTTTTAATGAGCAGTATACAAAGGAAGAATACATGAACATTTTAAAATTCATGAAGCAGGGAAGTTACAAGGCGCATCTGGAAAATTTGAAAAAAGTGCGCGAATTGGAATTAAAAATGCCGCATCGTTATGCCCGTATTTACAAGTCAGTGAACTCTGACGGGGACGATCTGTCTGAAGCCCGAAACACACACCATGCTTTCACTTCCAATCAAACTGAGAATTCGAAATATTTATTTTTTATCAGAACGAATGTGAAAGATTGTTACGACAATTCCTTTCAGGGTTTCAACAGCGAAAAAGCCTATGAAGTCGCTCACGGTTTTGGCGGTTTCAACGTGGCTTTTGGGGTTAGGAATCTTTTTAATCGAGATGCTTATTACAATGACGAATGTCGTGATTGCTCAAATATTTTTGGTTGCGAAGGACTTCGGAAAAAAAGTTATTGTATTTTAAATAAACAGTATTCCAAAGAAGAGTATGAAAAACTATTACCTAAAATAATTGAGCACATGAATGATATGCCTTACGTTGACAGTAAAGGCAAAACCTATAGGTATGGTGAATTTTTCCCGATAGAACTTTCCCCATTTTCCTATAATGAAACTATCGCTCAAGAGTATTTTCCGCTAAGCAAAGAAGCGGCTTTAGAACAGGGGTTTTCGTGGGCGGACGGAGAAACCAGAAACTATAAAATAGACATAGAAAGCACGGGCATCCCCGATAATATCCAAGATGTGGGGGAAGAAGTCGTTGGCAAGGTAATAGCGTGTGAGCATACAGGTTTTTGTAAAGAACAATGCACTGAGGCATTTAAAATTGTCCCGGAAGAGTTCCGATTTTATAAAAAAATGAATTTACCTTTGCCTCGCCTCTGCCCAAATTGCCGCCATTATCAACGCATCAACAAAAGAAACCCGTTGAAATTATGGAGCAGGAACTGTATGTGCGACAGAACCGGGCATTTTCATGGTAAAGAAAAGTGTGTTGTGGAATTTAAAACTGCATACGCTCCCGACCGGCCGGAAATTATATATTGTGAAAAATGCTATCAGCAGGAGGTATATTAGCTCGAATAAAATCTCTGAAATATGTGGGGGGAACGCTTTTTGTGCTCTGCGTACCCTATTTGACAACTTGGGTTTGTAAGTGCTTTAATCAACAAATAAAGTCCTTTGACTTGCAATCGGAATAGCAATTAGGGCTTTTAAGGGCTTTAATTGCTGTTCCGATCAAAACTTGGGAGTCACCACAGGTGACGAGTTCGATCGCGCTACGGCCGTTGACAGTGAAAGTTCAACGCTAACTTTTTCGCCCAGCCACCGGGAAAAGTGGCAGGAGAAGGCCATGTCTAAGCGAATGGTTGTTACGTACCCGCGGTGTTATCAAGTCGTAGATGAGCGGGAGGGGGGTAGAATCTTCGAGACCGAGAAGTATGTGGGTATTTGCGAGCTGATTGATTACCTTGAACTTATCGCTCGCACGATGGGCCATGTTCTCGATCTCAGCGTCAATGCAATCATCGAAAACTACCTCATCCCGTACGACTCGGTGCGCCCTCAACTTCTGCGCTTCGTAAGCAAGGAAGTCGAACCGAGGTTCAGGATCGGCGATCATCGCTATGAACTGAGTCACCCGCGCACCTACAGCATCGCCCTTCCCGAACCGTTTACCAAGAGGGTGATGAGGGCCGTTGCTGGCAACTGTTTTGCTTTTGTCGCGACTGACCGCGGCACCAAGGGAGCAAAACTGTTCGCTGTCCGGTCGAGCCGTCCGAGGGGCCGAGGCAAGACTCGGCTTGTGCCGCTCGACGAGCTACCCAATAACGTGTAGTTTTTCGTCATCGTCGCCCCGTGTACCGAAGTCGCCCCGACTCCGGCCGGGGCGACTTCTTTTTGCATTAATGTAAAAATGCATGAATGATGTAGGAAAAAATTTCTTAAATTTGAATTTTTTGACAAAACAGGTAAGATAAGAATATGCTACTCCGTATTTTGGTATCCGTGGTGCTCCTGTTTTCCGTGCTTTACCTGCCTTTTTGGGTATCGGTGATACTGGCCTTGGCGGGCATGGCGTACTTTTCTGTTTACTGGGAAGCAGTGGTGCTGTTCCTTATTCTGGATGCGCTTGCCGGTGTGCCGGAAGCGAGATTTTTCGGATTTACTTTCGTCGCCTTCGTACTTTCTTTGCTGTTGCTTGTCGCCACGGAGATTATAAAAGGAAAGCTTAAATTTTACAAATAAAGATGGTCTGGAGAATCTTTAGAAAAAATAACAGGCGGGGCAATACTTTCGTCGAACCGGACGAGATATTTCTGGATTCCAAAAATCT
>JALYJR010000034.1 GCA_030775165.1 bacterium
TTTGTTGTATGCGGCCAAAGTACTGCCTAAAGGGACATATATCCTGTTTCCGAGAACTTTTACTTCACTGCCCACAGAATTCGTGGAGATTCCGAATAATTTGTACCATTCAAAACCCATGGCCGTATTTGTACCTCCGCTATCTTGACCATCAAAATACCTTCCGGCAAATTTCTTCAAAGGTGAAGACATGCCTGAAGCATACGCGTCAGGAAAAGGCTTCATTTTATTGTTTCGGCCATACACGCTTTCTTAGGTATAAGGGAAGATGGGGTTACCAGTTGACTGCGGCCCAGGAGCTTGGGAGCAATCGTGCACAGACCAGGAAACATTTGAGACTTTGTTCTGGCCGACATATTCCACATAAAACTTCACGAACAAATCCCGATTACCTACTGAAAGCAACTTGCCGGGTTCCAAATATTCGTAGCTGGAACAATTTAAGGTCTTCTGAAAAGAAAGACTGCCTATTACCTGGTAAGCTGTATTGCTTTGCGTGGTGGTTCCTATAATACCGTAATCTCGGAAGCCTTTACCGTCACCATTGTCTGCCCATAAACGTACTTGGGTATTGACAGGAGCACCTCCAACCTGAAACCAGTAATTTTCCCCGTCTGCCGCGGTTGGAGGATTATCAGTTTTTAAGATACCCTGTACCGGTTTGCCGGAAGGGTGGGTTTCAGCCGCTGATATGCCGGACACAAATACGGAAAAAGCTAATAGCACAAAGAGTGGAGTAATCCATGAAGTTTTTTTCATAGCTCTATTATACTACCGCAGAACCAGTTGGCAATTTAATATGTTGATAGCTCTATTTATTTAGAAACTCGCGCACCGCCGCGCCCACTATGCCGTCTGCCTTTAAACCATTGGTGTGCTGGAAAGAAACGAGAGCTCGCTGTGTTTTCAAGCCGAATTTGCCGTCGATGTCTCCGTTATAATAACCATTTTTTGCCAGATATTTCTGAAGTTCTTTTACCTCGTTGCCTTCCATGCCAAGCTCCAGTTTCTGCGTAAAGGTAAACGACTCCGCGCCGTAAATGCTGCCGTCATCGTTTCCTGCTATGGTTATGTAAACATAAGAAATATCAGTGCCTCCGCGGCAATCCATCGCAGTCGTTTGAACTTTATACGTGCCGGGTTGTTTCCATTCATGAGAAGCGCTGTATTCCCAGCTTTTGGAATAATCACCAGAAGCCACGGGTACCGCCTCACAGCCTCCACCCGAAGCGACACCATCGCCCCAGTCGGTCCACCAAGAGAGAGTGTCTTTGTTTTCATCTTGGGCTTTCCACGAAAATGTTTCCAATTCGCTCAGGGCCACAGTGTTATCATAAGTTCGATGCGAAGAATAAATTATCTCGGGCGCATGATTTGTACCGGTAGTGCCAGAAACAATCTTGAACGACGAGTCGCTAAAATCATAGGTCCAGCCGGTGCCATCCGTGTTTTGCCAAGTGCTAAGCCAATAATAGCTACCGGGGGTAATATTATTATCATCCAGTATTACAGTGCCGCTAGCGTCAGTACTCCACGGTTGATACCCCTGAGCACCTGACATCATATGCCTATCGGCATCCAGGTCTTTACGGGACGTAAGATAATGGTAAACATCGCCCACGGTCTTTGAAGAGTACTTAACATTATATTTCAGATTATCGCCCAAGGCATATGTTTCCCCGCCATTCGGAGATATAACTTTAATGGAAGTAGCACTGGAAGATACTGCTTCCACCGCTATTTTATTTGAAGTGTAAGACGTACCGTTTACATACACAGTAACATAGAAGTGGCTTGTGCCTGCAGTTTTCACAGTACATTTCATGCTCCAAATTTCTTGGGTACAGGAATTGGAGTTAATAAAGTTCTGGTCGAAGAACCACGCGCGGTTGTAATATCCTGCAGGGGGTTTGCCGTTGCCATACCAGTAAGACATCTCCCCCAATTCTAACCCCTGCGGTTCAGCTGAGATCGTAAAAATGTCGCCGACTTTTACCGAAATACTTTTCTCGTATATATTTTCATTATACGAACCAGTGAGAGCTATAAAAGGTTGAGTCGCTCCGCTTGTGAGCTTGAAATAACTATCGCTCAAATCACAAATCTCCGTATCAGTTTGACAAACCCGAACCTTATACCGTCCATCGGGAGGAGTATAATTGCCGTCTATTATCTTTCCGACTGGCCACCAAAAAGTTAGAGCGTCATGATAAAATGTTCCGGCTACATTTCGAGCTATGGTATATGGTACAGCGCTAGAAGGTATGTCGGAGCTCAGGGATATGTCGTACCGCTTGGAGGCCGACGTGGCATTCTTCCAATCTATACTTTTATTTGTTCCTCTTTGCCATACTTCTCCGCCGTTCGGGGAAAGAACGGTAACAGAAGATCTTGAAGAGCCGACAGTTACTTTTGCCGTCGCCGTCAAATCAGTTCCTCTCGCAGGAGTATACCTTGCCGTAAGTTCTGTGATTCCTGACGAAACTCCTTTTAGCGTCCACTCACCATTGATATTTTCGAAGTCGGCTATGATAGTGCCATCGTTTGCCCACTTTACTCCCCAATCAGGATCTACTTTTATACGAGAAGGCATTACTTGCGCACACGCTACATATCTCGAACATGTAGGCATTGGAGCCTGATAATATGCGGCTATCTCTGTATTTTCATTTATTTTAAGAGAAATACTAGCGGGTTCAATGTACAAAGTTCCTTTTGTGGTTATGGTATTCCCTACCACTACGCTCAGACTTGTGCTTTCGCTACCGTAATCATTGGAAACGGTGAAAGTCGGATAGTAAGTTCCGGCATTTGTATATGTATGAGTAAAGGTCGCGGACTGCTGGATGACTGGTGAAGCAACGGGTACCATTGCGCCACTGGCGTACACAATATTTTCGTCTCCCCACTTGACCGAATAAGAAAGGTCTCTACCGTTCCTATCATAGGCCGAAACTTTCCAAGTTCCTTTCTGATTTACCTCTAGTTTCTGCGGGCCACTTACTCCTTCGACAATTATCTGGCCGACTGGATATGCGGGTACAGGTGTTGGCGCAGGTAAAGACGTGCATCGTGCTCCGGTTATTGGGCTAAACAGGTATCCGGGCTGGCATCCTTCGGGCAATACGCTGTTTGAACACCGCGCTCCTGTATAAGGATTGTATGTGTATCCCAATGTGCAACCCTCGTCTTGTAGTGATACTGTAGCACTGGCTGTATTATAAGCACCAAAGACGCCTGCGAATAATGCAAACACGACCAAAGACAAGGTAATTTTTTTCATACCTGAATTATCTAACTTAAGCGGGACTATGTCAATATTTAGTGCTGGTAAAAACCCCGGGCCTCTGTGTCCGGCAGGAGAATTAAATTTACGCCTTTTTGTTTACAAAGTTCCACGATTTTATCGTCATTGACCGAGCCGGAAGTGGAAAAAATGGTTTTAACTCCGCGCTCGATGAGCGCCGCAGGTGCGTCCGGAAAAGGAAAGAAGCTGTCGCTGTAAGCTACGGCATTTTGGAGGTCCGCCTGCATAGCTGCAGGATCTGCGAATTTGGCCGCATCGTCCGTGCGGAATATCGCGAGCTTGCCCGCGCCTACGCGGTCCTGTTGGCCGACGCCGTTGCCGTACAACCGGCCGCCTTTGGCGAGAGTGATGGTATTGCTGTTTGAAGTCGAGCCGACAGCCCAAGCGAGAAGCACGTCTTTCTTTTCCATTTCATTCCCAAAAACTATTTCGCTCAAGTCCGGCACGAAAGTATAATTTGGCTGCATCATAAATCCTCCGCGCACATATCTAAATCTTTTCACGCTATCCAAGGAATAAAGTCCGGCTTTTAAAATACCCGGGTTCGCGAGGAGCCGGCATTTGCCTTTCTTGCGAGAAAGTATTTCTATGGCTTCCTCGGAAAAAGACGGCGCGGCCACTATGTCGAGCAGTCTGCGGTTTTCCCCTGCATGTTTGTGTATAAGCTCTTCGGCGATTTCTTCATCCGCTGGAAAATTGAGCATAACCGAGCCGCCAAATATGGCGCGCAGGTCGCCTGTCAGCATTTTTTCTATCGCTTCGGTTTCCACCTCGCCTATGCCGGCACCACAGGCATTGCCATGCTTTGCGCCGATAGCTACAAAGGGCACCTCACCCAGATTTTTTTCAAAGCCCGCGCCTATGTGCGTGACGGTCTGCATCATACGGTCCAAATCGCATATGTTGTTGTAACTCATGGGGCTGCCCGCGACGAGCTGCCAGTTTGATATGGCGAGTTTGTCCTCCTTGCCTTTGTCTAAATTTTCATACAGGGCCGCCGGTTTCTGCCAAGCGTTCTCGCCGTACGCACACTCGATTTTTTTCTCACCAAAAATTCCCTTGTGCGCTCCCCCGCTGTGATACTCAGCGGAAACAGCGGAGTACCGCGCCACCAACGCATCGGCTTTTACGGCCAAATCATTTAAAAATTTTTCTTTATCGGGCTCGCCGTCTTTTAGCCATTTGAGAACCTCATCTCTTTGCTCCGACTCGCAGATAGTGATACGCCGGCCTTTGGCGCTGGAACGAATAAGAGCCACGCCGCCCATGTCGGTCTTTTCAATTACCGACTCTGTCGTGGCGGTAGGTTTTAAAACTTCATCTTGCAATGGATACAAATCCGAACAAACGAGGTCTATCCAGCTTATGCCGTATTTTTCCAGTTCCGCCAAATGTTCCGGGTTATCGAGCGCCAACAATCCTCCGTGAATCTTTGGATGCAAAGTCAAAACCCTATGGTCTAAAATGGGAGGCATGCCCGTAACATCTGAGAGCTCCACGACTTGTACGCCGGCATCTTTGAGCGCCCTAGCCGTGCCGCCGGAAGAAATGATTTTCCAGCCCATGCCCGCGAGCTCGCTGGCAAATTTTTCAATGCCGGTTTTATCGTAGACGGAAATTAGCGCGGTTTTTTGTCTTGCCATATAAAATTAAAATACCTCTTAAGAGGTATTTTAATTTTAGTCTTTTTGCGGTATTAAAGCAATTCAGAATTTTATGCGCTCGTAAAAATTCTGAATTGCTGGATTACTACTTAAGCTCGATTTTGGCCACACATAAATTCCTACTGGAATTTTGCGCAGCCCCCGCCTCAGCGCCGTCGCGCTTCCGGCCGCAAAATTGCTATTTTAGCTCAATTTTGCCTCCAGCAGCTTCGATTTTCTTCTTGATATCTTCAGCTTCGGCTTTCTTCATGCCTTCCTTGAGCGTGCTAGGAGCCGCGTCTACGAGATCTTTGGCTTCCTTGAGTCCGAGGCCCAAAGCTTCCTTGACGACTTTCATCACGGCAATCTTCTGCTCACCTGCCGAAGCGAGAACCACAGTAAAGGCATCCTTTTCTTCCGCTGCCGGTGCGCCTGCTGCACCCCCTGCCGGAGCCGCTGCCACTGCTGCTGCGGAAACTCCAAACTTTTCTTCAATCGCTTTAACAACCTCATTCAATTCGAGTGCGGTTGCCTTGTCTATCCATTCCAATAATGTATCTTTGTTCATCCCGTTAGAGGCAGATCCCGATTCGTATATTGATATACAAAATCTTTCTCTACCTTTTTAAATTATTTAATAAATATTAACAATGATTCCCGGTCGTGGATCGTGGCCTCTAACGGGATTCATATTCCTTAAGCTTTCTTTTTAGCAACCTCGTTCATAGCTACCGCCAGCCGCTGTACTGGAGACTGAAGCAGGAACGCCAGCCTGGAGATAAGAACTTCTCTGGATGGAATCGTAGCTATCTCCAACATTTTTTCCTTACCCAAGAATTTTCCTTCGAAAATTCCGCCAATTATTTCCAGAAGGCCTTGATGGGTTTTCTGAAAGTTCCAAACTTCTCGGGCGCCCGCAGTGGAATCTTTAGAAAATGCCACTGCGATTTCGCCGGGCAGTTCCGGTATCTCCCCTTCCGCTTTGCCAGCTAGCGCACGGCGCAAAAGAGTCTTCCGAGAAACCTTGTAGCTCACACCTTGGTCGCGCAGACTGCGGCGCAGCTTGGTCTCATCGCCCACGTTGATTCCCTTGAAACTCACAAAGACCAAGGACGCAGCCTCTTTGATGGCTTTCTCCAAATCCTTGATCATTTCTTCTTTTTTGGATTTTAGTAACATAATTTTTGATTTTAAACAAAAAAACGGCCTGTTGGCCGCAATTTCCCCTCCGGCTTATGCCAGAGTTATCGACCACTAAGCAGGACTTATTGTTCGCCTGCTTTCCTTGCGGTAATTACACTATAGCATAAAAACGTGAATCCGCAAGCACGCGCAACACCGGCCCTGTAAGCCGTTTCTACGTGTAAACAATTATTGCTTGCACTAGAGGAGGGTTTGTTTATAATCAGTACAAAGCACCACAAAACAAAAGAAAAAAGGAGAGGATCGCGAAATGACCAAAAACGCCCTGCTGTTTGCCCTGCTCACCCTGTTCGCTCTGTTCACCGCAGCTCCGTGCCTAGCTGAAGAAGGAAAAACGAACTCGGCAGAAAGACCGGGAGACGTACGCGGAGCAATCTTCGAGTACAACTGGTCAACAGGGAGGCCACGGACGTGGGAGCCGTTCTTGAAAATCCCGTTTGACAACGGGAAAGCGTCGGAAAAAGGAGAGCCCGAGATCTGGGGGTTCCGTATGTGGAACCTCTTGCCGGCGGATAAAAACGGCAACACTCAACCCGTCAACGTGTTGGCGTCGAAATTTGTGCAGTGCGACGGCAAGTCGCACCTTGTCACAATCGTGCATCCGGAGGACCCCGAGCGCAAAGTAGAGAAGGAGCTCCTGTGCCCTTCGGGCCTCTGGTCGGCGGCGGCGCAAGCGGACGCTTCCGTCCGCTGACGACTCCTCTCTTCTTTTAGGGTTACGAGTTGCCCTGACACAAAACTTGGATCTGTGAGGGAAACGGCAGGAGCTGTCATGCGACAGCACACCGCCTTTTTTCTTGCCTGATTAAAAAACCAATAGAAATTATTTATTTAAAACTTTAGCAATTTTCGCCCGTGCAATCAGCGCCGGGAACGCTTGCCGTAGTTGGCGACTCCTGTCCATACTGATTCACAAGGTATACACCCGCGAGCCCCAAGGCTATCATGACCGTAAATGTCGCCAAAACTTTAATAAAATGTCTTGTTATCATGACTCTAGTATAACACACTCGAGTCCGCGACTTCCCCCAAGTCCGACTTGGGGGAAGTCTGAATTACAGTTGACCTACGGGTGGGTCTGGGACATCGTTACTCTGGTAGTCGTCTACAATATCTTCTTCTACTTCCACGATATCAATATTCTCTTGCTCCAAGTCTTCCGTATTTTCACTGATGTTTATTTCATCTTCACTGACAGCGGTCTCCTCTTTCAAATCTCCCTGATCTGAAGTTTCCTGCGCCTCTACTAGCTCCTCTTCAGTGATTGAGAAATCGACCGTAATCGTATTTTCCAAGAATTCCTGAAACGCATTACTGTCAGCGTCTTTTATGTGAACCTTTACTCGATATACTCCTTCTGGCGCATTGCCTCCTCCTGATAAAGTTCCGTCCCATATTTTTTCGCATGTGGACGTGCCGTCTTCGCAGTTATTTCCGGAACGAAATTGCTTATCCACGCCCGCATCATTCTCATTTTCTATGATAACCGACACCCAATCCACATTTTCACTTGCAGTGAAAAATAGAGTGATAGGATTTGCAACAGGATCAACGGTTATATCCCCCTCTGTTCCGTTAAATGTATAGCTCGTAATTTCAGGCGTGGCAACATCCGGGATAGGATCTATCTCTGGACTAGAGTCGGGCTCCGGCGCAGGTGACGAAGCAGCACCATCACTTTCGATATACATGTAAGCGTCATCGTTTGCATTGCTGCTGCCATAAAATCTTTGCGTCCCATTTCCTCCCCGATTACGGAATAAATTAACTCCGTATGTATGCGTGGGATCAAGGACCAAATTGCTTCCCGTACACGGATATTCTCTGTACTCGTAATCGCTTCCGAGTTCGGCGATGACCGGAGCATTTATTTTGTGCGATTGATAAGCATCTCCGCAATACTCGCTAAATCCGTCTTTCCAGGCATAATAACTTTTTCCGCCAGTTTGGTCGACAATCTTCACTCCAATCCACATCTCTTGATCCGCGCCTTTATCATTGTATGAAAATTTAAGATCCGTGATTTCTCCTTGGGCGCCGGTAAACAAGCTGGCTATAGAAATGTTCTCTCTGTTTACAATTTCAATAGAATTGTCCGGCTGGGAATAAACTATGTTTGGACGCACGGAGACTGCAATCTCATAAGTTTCAGTCTCGCCATTTTCCGCTGTGACCGTATAACTGACAGGGTTGCTGAAATTCTGCTGTTCCTCCGAAGCCGGGCTGATTGATGCTCCGCCGGAGATTCTAATGACTGGCGCAAGGGCGGCTATATCGGTTCCAAAAGGCACCGATATAACTATCTGATGGCTATCCTCGTCGATAACTCCTGCGGCGCCCAAGTCGGGTAATTTGAATGATTTAATCGCTTTGCCGGTGCTAGGAATCGAGTCGTCGGTAATTTCAAGATACACCGCATCATTTGCGTTACTCTCACCGTAAAATCTTATGTCGTCATCGACAAAATTATTAGCGAACAATGCCACCCCGTAGGTATGGAGAGGGTCCAGTACCAAGTCCGGTCCGGTGCATGGATGTTCTTTAAAGTGGACGGAGGAATCGAGTTCAACAATAACTTTTTCATTGACTCCCGTAGATTCGTAAGTATTCCCGCATGTGCCCCCTTCTTCCGTGCCGTAATAATTGATGCCCGTAGACCGGTCCACCACCGCAACACCTACAAATTTGCCCGCAGAGTTACCGGCGTCGTTATAAGCAAATCTGATGCCTTGTATATGCCCGCTTTTGCCAGTGAATGTGTCAAAAGAAGAGATAGCTGAAGAAATTTCCACTGAACTGTCCGGCTGGGAATATATGACGTTGGACACGGGAACATCTTCTGGTTCCGGTTCGGGCTCTTCTGCCGCCTCAGGATCGGGCTCTACAACTGGTTCTGTCTCAGGAGCTGGTTCTTCGGGCTCCGGCCCGTCCGCTTCTGGAATTGGGTCATCGTCTGGCACCGCTGGTGTTTCCTCTGTCTCTGTCACAGAAGATTCGCTTCCTCCGCCACCGCCGCTTCGGCGGGCCCTATCTTTAGAAACTACTTTTTCTTCCACTTCTTCCGCGGCATCGCTTGTTTTATTTTCCTTTTGATTTGGATCAGACATTACGGTCTCTGTGTTAAGATTCACGGATGCTGGTTCTGACTCTGGAGAAGAATTGTCGTTTTCGGCATTCGCTGTATTTGTGGCGGGTAATCCCGTCGCTAAACTGCCTGCATCGGGAAGACTTTCTGACACGTTGGCAGATAAATTTTTAGCCAGCTTGCCGATTGATACTGCTACTTTGTTTATTGCATTTCCTATTGCCAGACCCGCATTTCCTACCTTGTCCCTGACATACTCCCCAGCTTTATAAGAAGCGGCCAGCCCCGTCTTGATCCCAATGGCGGCTGGGTCAGCCACGTAGAGAAATGCCCCTTGGATTTTATGCAAGGCTGTAAGCTCCGGCTGAGAAATGCAAGGCTCATTTTCCGGCTGCTCGTCGTTCTTTTTCAGACTGGAAAGCGCTAACTTTATATCCGAAACAATTTTATTCCCCTGGTATTTCAGATACACGTCCGCAAAACCATGCCCGTTGCCGTCTTCGGGTTTTAGTTCAATGTGAACATTGGGCTTTAGGATACTGAAGTAGCGCGCCGCGGTCGCCGCAATGACGCTGTCGGTGTCTGAAGTCAGATACTTGCCTCCTCCCGCAACCCAACCGGCCGGGCTCCCGACACCGTAGACTCCAATGGATTTGCCGGGAACGCCTCCGGGCTGGGAAACTACTTTTTCGTAAAAATTGTTGGCATAAAAATTGCCCTGCGAGTGAGCGACGAGCAAAAGTTTCTGGGTTTTTACCTTTTCACTGGCATCACTGAGCATCTCCACGAGATCATAATCGGATTTTTGCTGAAAAAGCCCCTGCTGAATTACATCTATAAAATCATTCGCCCCCGCAAGATGCGTAGGGTTGTAGAGGTAGTCTATTGTAAGAGGTTCTTTATTATAACTAGTTGAATATTTGCTTCTTAGTTTGTCTCTATTCTTAATAGCATCAATTTCACTGTTTAATATTCCGTTAATTGTAAAAATTGTATAGCCTGTCGGGGAACAAGAAGAAGCATAGATATTTCTTATCGGTAAAATAATTAGGACCATCGAAAAAGCAAACAATAATTTTGTATATTTCATAGAGTATTAAATTGTTAATTTGGTAATGTTTCTAAATCTATATCACACACGTCTTCCTTGTCTGAATTGGCAAAATTTCCAAGATATCTATAAAATTCCTCTTGGGAACTTTTTCTGCCTTCGGTGTTTAGCTGTTTATCATCAACAAGATTAATAAAATTATCTATCTTTTCCATATCAGTATCGGTTCTTTCCGATTCGGGAGTTTTTCTTGGCACAAGACTATCGGCTATACAAAATCTAGCTCTGCTCTGTTCCCCAATTACCTTATCCACTACTATTGTATTTATCTTTGGCTGCGTAAACTGCATCTGCAACGCCAGCGCATACTGCAAAAGCGCGGCGCGGGTTTTGGCGGAATTCGGATAAGCTTCGAATATCGCCAGCTCCACGTCGTCCCGGATGCCGTTTTTGTTAGCATCCACGCCTGCCAGAGTCTCGTCTGCCAGAGCGCCCGGGTCCGGCGGCAGATTTTCCCCCGTCACATCCGAAAGCTCCAACTTAGTCGCATGTATTTTCGCTACCTGGGCTTCAGTCTCATCGGCATCGAACATCTGAAAAACTCTTACCAGTACAATTACGATGTACGCCGCAAGTAAAATAAAAAATGCCCATTTGATAACCCTGCCGATTCCGTGAGCAAAAAAGTTTTTTATTTTATCCATGCATCAATTCTATAACCTTAAAAACAATCCAGTCAAAGCTCATCTGTGCATAACTTGTCCACAAGTCGGACTTGGGGGGCATGCTCCAGCCAAGAAAAAATCTCTGAATTAAAATCTTTTACGGTAGAGAAATATTTTGGGAAATCTTCTAATTGTAAAATTTTATTTTCCGGCCTTTCTATCTTTCTGTGATCATTGTAGCTGCTCCATTTGTAAGAATTTAAATATTCCAAAACTAGCTTTGTGTTTTGGGTATCGTTTTCTTGCTCAATAGAATCAATAAGTTTTATTGGGTTGAGATGAATATATGAAAAAAGATATTTTGCATGCTTATCGTTTTTTACACGAACTGATTTAAATTTTCCTTCATACAGGGCCCCGGTTCTGCCGTGTCTTGCATTAAAATATTTCGTGTAAGCGGTCATAAGCTTTTGCATAAATTCAGAAATGTTATTTCTAGATTTAGCCTCCCCCAAGTCGGACTTGGGGGAAAAGGTAAGATACAGGTGAAAGTGGTTCGGCATCAGTGTCCATGCGCCGATAGACACAAGAGTTTCCCCGCGATCAAAATCCCATGCCTCAATTTTTTTATCAACAATATGGTCCCGAAATTTAAAACCTTTACAAGAGTTGCATAGGAAAAGGCACTTTATAAAACGTTTGCGGTCATGATCATCTAAGAAAATTTTCTGCCTACTGTTCCCTCTATTGAAGATATGGTAATACTCTCGCGCCACAAATGGGGTTTTCCTATTTGCCATCCTTACATTTTATCATTTGCGCGATTTAAAAAAGCCCGAGTTGTGGATAATGTTGAGCTTTCTTCCCCCAAGTCCGACTTGGGGGCATCTCGGGTAAGTCGTGTCTTTAGCGACGGTAACTGTAGCCGCTCACATAGCTTCGCTGGCGATAATTGTCATAGCCCCTGTAATTTCTTGAGCTGTAAGAATCATTGTAGCGCCGGTCTTCCCAGACATACGGATCGTAGCCGCTCACACGCGGCTTGTAATAATCATTATTATTATAGCTCCGGTCTTCCCAAGCGTAGGGATCGTAACCACTGACGCGCGGAACATAATAATCATTTCTATAGTTGTCGCGATAACCATAAGAATAGGCATTCGTGTCATAGCCGTTTACGTATGCTGTATTCCCGTAATAATTATTGCCATTACCGTAATAAGACGAATCGTAATAACTGCTGTATCCGGCATCTGCTTTCCCCGCAGAGAGTCCGGCAAAGAAAAGGACGAAAAGCGCAAGTGTAAATAATTTTCTCATATTACCTTTGCCTGCGTAGCAGGCAAAAAATTACAAACCTTATAATGTTTTTACCAGCGGTAGCCATTTAAGAGGAGGAGAACCAGAATAATAAGTAGCCCTAAAAGGGTCATGTCGAACCAGTCGATCTGCGGCCAGCCGCGCTTCTTCAGGTATTTATTCAGGCGCTCATAACCCTCGTGCACCAGTAGCGCCGGCAGAATGAATACCCCAAAGATGATTTTCATAAATATTTCCCACATATGCCACTATTCTAGTGCTAAAGCCTCAAAAAAGCAAAGCCGCCCGTTGGGCGGCTTTGCTTCCAAGTCGGATAAATATTTCGTATTTATTGGGCCATCGCTTTTGCGCGAGACATGGGACCGAGAAGTCCATCCGCTACAAGCCCTACGGATGCCTGCCAAGCTTTGGCCACAGCCATAGTAAGCGGTCCGCAAATTCCGTCTGTTGCAAGTTTGGCTCCGAATTTATCATTGAAAAACATCTGCCAAGCTTTGCAGGCTTCGCCTGTACTTCCTTGTTTGATTGTTGTGGTGCCAAAAACATAAGCGTTCCCTTGCCCTGCCGCAGGAGTTGCGGGAGTAGTAGGTGTTGCCGCGCTGCAACTCTTGCCAGTCGAAGGGCTAAACAAGAATCCCGGCAAACAATCCGCCGGAGCGGTTACTGCAGGCGTAGCTGGCGTTGCCGGAGCTGCCCTCCTCGAAACACTTCCACTTGACGAGGTGCCCCCGCTCGATTCTTCCTCTTCAGACTCGCAGACTACTTCTCCGGGAGTAATAGTGATCTCTTCCTCGTCTTGGCCGCCGGTTATCTCCACTGTGGCGACGTCCGCCTCGCAAGATTCTTCTACCACTGAAGTAGTTTCTCCTGTGACTTCAAGCGCCACCTCCGCATTTACCGTAAACACATCCCCTTCTTCGAGAGTAACCACAATGCTGTCGCTCGCGACAACTAGCGTGCTCGCCGTGGATCCGGAAACTACGGTAAGGTCAGTATCCGCGTCCACTATGTACACAGTCTGGTCCGCGCTCCAGTTGAGCGACGCTGCGCTCAGGCTCCCCCCGCCGAGTACCAGCAACAAGGCCACCAGAGCGATAAAATTTTTTTTAATCATTTATTTTTCTCTGTGTTAGGAATAAATACTATTCTACAGGAGGAGCGTAGTTCTGAATCATGCAGCTCAGCATGCTTGCGCCCGGGTCGAGGGAGAAAGTAAACGTTATCTGATCTGCCGCCGGAGTTGCCTTATATAGAGTTACATTGTTGGTCAAAGTGTTCGGAGCGCAGACGACTATTGCGTTCTGCGTGATTCCGGGAAAAGATTCAACTTCTGTGGCAGCACCCCCGTCTATTTCAACCAACAAGAAAGCCAACTCATCGTCAACCAATGTAGTGTCGGAAGTAGGCGAAACTATCAGCCCGCCGTCACCATATCTGAGCTCAGTAGAAGCTGCGCCATTCTCCGTGCCCATGGTTAGGACGTTGGCAACCGAGCTCGTACCAATGTTTATAGTTTTTATACCAGTACCTCCAGTGCCTACATTGACTATCTGCGCCCCTGTGCCACCGCCCAGCGTAATGGTGCCGGTCTGGACACCACCACCAATAGTTATAGCCCCGGAAGTTTGCGCGCCACCCACCACAATATTGCCTGTGGTAGTCGCGCCCGCAAGTGTTATGTTTGAAGCTACTGCGCCGTTGAGAGTAAGCCCGCTGGAACTTTCCACGGAACTCTCGTCAAAAGTAAGGCCGGCCAATGCAGACCCTGCACCCACGGACACCGCTAGAACCAAAATCGCCAGACCAATGACTTTGAGCCCTCTAAAAATTTTTGTCACAATAAAAAAGTAAAGTTAATAATAAACTTATAAAATTCCGACAAAACTCACCTTTTTATTCTAGCAAAGTTTCCCCAAAAGACCTAGCATAAGTAATCAAAGTGCCCGCCCCCAAGTCCGACTTGGGGGCAGAAGGAGGTTAAATAAAATAGGCAAACAAAAAACCACCTCTCTTCGTAGAGCCTGAGGCTCAGAGCCGAATGGCCCGAAGGGTGGTTTTTTGTTTAACCCGTCCATAGCCTTACGGCGACGGAGGGAATACTTTTTAAGGCGTATTAACCGAGATTTCGAATAAAATTACTTTAACTAGTTTTATTAAATCTCCCATTTCAATATCTTTAACCTTTTCCACCCCTACCGCCAATTCATCCAACCTAACATTTTCATTTATCCTGATTCCTCTAAAATGACAAAACATGTCGAGCCACAACACAGCCAATCTCTTGTTGCCATCCGTAACGGGATGGCCTTTGATTATAAAACAAAAGTAAGCACTGGCTTTGTCTTCATCCTCAGGAAATCTGACAAAACCAAAATACTCTGCGTTTACAGTTTTTACTATTGAATCAAGCTTAAAAATCTGTTCGTCATGAATAGGAAAAGACACATCCTTTCTTTCCTCTAGAGTTTTATATACTTCTACTAAGACCTCGGACGTTGGATGGAGTGATCTCTTTTTCTCCTCTGTCATATTTTCGCAAGGATTCTATTTCTTTAGACCTTCGACTGTAGGCAGAATCGATAAATTGGCCGGTCTCTGCTGACCGAGTAATAACTTTTTTCCCAATATTTTTATCTTTTTTAGTCCAACCTAATATCTTCATACCTTTATTATACCACACAATAAATAAAAATCGCAACCTCGGCAGAGGCCGCCCCCAAGTCCGACTTGGGGGAAGGAAGGGGCGGGCGGGAGTTAAATAAGAATAAAATAGGCAAACAAAAAACCACCCCGAAGGGTGGTTTTTTGAATACTTTTTAAGGCGTATTAACCAAGGTTCTAAACAAGATTACTCTTGTATTAGACTAGCGATCAAATACTGTTACAGCAGATGACTTGAAGTTTCCAAGATCAAATGCGTATACAGTGTCTCCAACCGCATCAGTACCAACGTTGTAGCCGATACCGTTTAAGCGAGCTGTAAAGGTTGCGCTTAAACCAGCACCTCCCGCTTCTCCTCCATTACCAAGAACGGTAACAGTAAAGCGTTCTTTTTGTCCTTCAAGTACTTCCCAATTTGTACCTTGATCACCCGTAGATGTAACATCAGTACATGTAGTTGAGGAGCCATCAGCATCACCATCAAGTGATACTTCGACTGCATCAACGTCTGTACCAGTTGTGCCTACTACACAAGTGTCTTCAACCCAAATGTCATCACCGAAGGCCGTTACATCAAACACTAGAGAAAACTCTACTGTTTCATTTACGCCTACTGTGTCAGATGATGTCTTTACGAAGCTTGAGCTTACGAAATCAACCATGATTCCGTTGTCGAAGAGACCATGAGCATCAGCAGATGCTGTACCTGTAACATCTGTGCCATCTGTAAGTTCTTCACCAGACTCATCTTCTACATCAAACAATGCACGTTCCGTTGCTGTGATTTGAGCTCGGATAGTATCCCCGTCTGCAATACCATCAGCAATAGAGTTAAGATCAACAGAAACAACTAATTCAACTGTATCTCCTGCGTCAATCGTAAAGTCTAGATCGTCAAATGTGATTGTTTCAGTTTGAGCTCCGCCGTTAACAGCAGTCATGTTTTCTGTGCCGATTTCATCACCATCCATCCATAGGGATACTGAGGAAACACCGTCAGTCAACACTAGGCCTGCGGATGAAGTGAAGAGAACAGCAAGATCCTTAACCTCAATGTCAGAATCGCCCTCAGCTTCAAGTTCAAATGAAAGAATTTCTACGTTATCTGTATCCGATGTTGCGTGAACATCAATAACGTGAGCTTCGTTTACATCATCATCATTGCTAAGAGACAATATAAGTTCTGTGTCAGTGGCTGTAGCAAAATCTACAACATTCCACATAAACTCGGCCGTACCAGCAGTGTCAGTTATAACCGCACCCTGAGCGTCCTCGTACCTAACAGATACGAAATCAAGGCCCCAGTCATCACCGGCATCACCAGTGTCAATGTTGTTAACTCCAGTTACAGCAACAGTAAGGTCGGCTGTATCACCAGATTTAATAACTGCTCCTGATTCTAGAGAGACCGTTCTTGTCCAGTCGTTGTCATCATTGAATTCGTCTGCATCAAGGCGAGCAACTTCCTCACCGTCAAGCCAGATAGAAACTTCAGTGATGAATTCGTCTAGATCATCGTTTCCAGGCTGGGTAGCGAAGTCCAAGCGAACTGCTGTAAGCATTATGTCAGACTCATCAGAGTTTTCGATTTCGATACCAGCTATAACTACATCTTCTTCGTCTTCTCCAACTTCCTCGTTAGAGTATTTGGCGATTTCGTCAAAAGAATCGATTGATCCTGCTCCACCTTGTAATCCGCCAGAAGACGGAGGAGGTGTAGGTGTTCCAGGTGCGCATGATGTGCCGGTCTGAGGATTAAACATCCAGCCGGGCTGGCATCCTGTAGGAAGCTGGCCCATAGGTGCTGCACCCATCAAAGCCGCGCGGGTCATAGGACCTACGACACCGTCAGCAGCCA
>JALYJR010000035.1 GCA_030775165.1 bacterium
GGGTAGTAGATGAGATTATAACCTTTTGGCAGACTGACAGCGAGCGTTTCTTTATACCAGGTCTGTCCGTAGAGACAGTCGAACTGGTATAGATAAGTTTGTACCTGTTGTACCAAACAGTATCAAAATACACCAAACAACACTTACACGGGTGATACCCATTCTTTTCGCACTACTTTACTGAAAACCAAAATCGGGTGGTGGGTGTTTCCTTTTCAACTTTTCATGCTATTGGGGGGACACCCTCTCCCAGTTAGGGTTTTCTGGGGGAAAATTTAGTAGCTTGCTCCAATATATACCCCGTATGTTCCGTAGCACTGATAACCACCCTTACCCTTATGAGGTCGAAGTGTTGAATCATGGGAGCTTCTTCTGAATTGTTTACCGCAAACACTGCATTTGAATTTATACTTCAAAGAACTTGAAAAACTTTGCCTCCTTGTGCGAAGAATTGTAGACCGAGGTCTGGGAGCTTTAGCGGGTCTGTTTGGGTCGAAAAGGTATGGATTCTCGGGTACTTCACCAGCCTTAGAAAGTTCAATCTGAACTCGGGGAGTAAATTTTTCTTCAGTATTTTCTATTACCTCAAGTGGTTTAGGAAGAAATCTGCGGATACCAGGAGTACTCTGTTTGCCTCCACTGCAATTGAAAACATAAAAATACTCGTAAGCCTCTCCTTGTTTATTCTCAAGATATTTTAAGGAATATGGTTCAACTGACCTATCATACCCTTGGTATCGTACTTTTAATAAAGTTTGAGTGCGCCCTGCGTGCATAATTTTTGCTCGAACTTCAGGACTGAAATAAATAAATTGAGCAAAGCCATTGTCAGTATAATTTGCAAAAAGAACATCGAGGTCAGCAACAAAAGTCGCAATGGCATCTTCAACATCCATCACAAGTTCTTTTGCGCAAATAACTGATTTAGCCCATTCAGTTCTAAAATAGGTAAAGGCAGTGCCATTCAAAATACCTTTAAGGATGAATGGGTTGCGATTAAAAATTGTCTTCTTCACAAGTGTCTCAACCACCTCTTCCTTATTCAAATTACCACCCAAAAGTTTTATGGAGTGAGCGTAGTCAAAAAGGTCGGGTGCGTGCTGTCGTTGGATAAGACATTTCAGTTTTGTTGCAATAATCTCTTCAAGTTTCATACATTGAATATCACAAACAACCTCTGTGGCGTCAGAGTAAGGATGTATCAACTTTAGGGTCTGGAGCGGAAGGAGAACTTTATCAAAACGAGTAACATCCATAGAGATTCTTATTCTTATGTGGTCAGCCTCTCCATTGAAACCTTTGAAGTAAACCCTTACTTCATAAACTTTCAGGTCGGGTAATGGGGCTTCACTGGCGGTAAACTTTTCTTCAACTTTATTGTCATCTCTAACAAAGACCACTCCCGACTTCTCTTGAGCAAACTCGCAAACTTTATTGATTTCAGATAACAATTCCTCTTGCGCAATATCATCAGGTATTCCAAAATCTAAATCACTTGAAAATCGAGTATTTGCAAAGTATCCCTTTCGCAGAGCATTCCCACCCTTGAGGAAGATTCTGTCTTTCAGGTTACTCGTTGTGAATATGCCTAGAAGCAACCAACCGAAAACATAATCCCTCTCAACGTTAGAAGGATGGATTTCAAACTCTTTTGCCTTTGCTTCAATTTCGGACTTGTCTATCATATCTCTCGGTTCTGATGTTATTTTTTCAATTTCTCTATCTCCTCGTAAAATGATTGTTCCGCATTCTCTGCTAATCCACCTGTATAAATGCCCCCTCCAAAGATGTCATCAATAGAATATATTTCTTTTGGATCGAAAGTAGTGTGAAGAATCCATGCATATAAGCAAGTGTTTAGTTTCGGGCTATAAAATACCTCTTTGATTGTGTAGGTATCTTTTTCAAATACCCTCCCACTCTCTTTTATTTTTGTATTCGCCGTACTGGAGTATTGCGAGCATTCTTGTTTATTTTGGAATACCTCTTTGCTTGGATTATTTTTATTAAGATTTAGGTACAGCAAGTACGCAATTACCAAAAGGAGAATTATTATGATTGCAGTAATTTTTGTTTTCATATTATTTTTTCAATTTCGGATAGTAAGTTTTGGAAACTTGTATATCCTGCTCTCTTATTAAAGTGACCCGCATTAGCAACAAAGGTAAGTTCAACACCTAAGTTCTTGGCAAGTTCTTCTCCGTTTACTAAACCAACATACGGGTCGTTGTCAGATTGAAAAACAGTAAAGTTTTTTGCCTTTGTTTTGATATTAGACCAATCAAAATCGAAACCACTGAAAGCGCTGTCTCTGTCATAGTTCAGAATGGGTTGAACTCCAATAGGAGTACCGACGAGGAAAGCACCTTTTATGGGATGGTTTAATTTTTCCAACACACGGAGAGTAAAAATACCTCCCAGGCTATGACCAATTATCACAGTATTTTCATCAATGTCTTGTTCGTATTTTTTTATCACTTCAAACCATTCAGAAATTTTCGCGGGTACAACTGGTGGAGATGGAAATTGAGGCACGAAAACTTTATAGCCTTTCTGCTCAAGCTTATCCTTTAGCCAGGGAAACCAGTTTTCTTCTGGGTAGCCTTCAGTTCCGTGAAAAATAAAAAAGTTATTTGACATATATTATGAAGCAATACCAGCTACAATCTTCCACATAAAACGCTGGATGAGGTTCGTGTTGTGCCAAGGTACAGCCAAATCAACAACACAAGACCGAAGCATCTGCATGTGCTCCCAGTTAGTTACAAAAGTTCTAAGTATATCCTTGTCGCCGTCTTTACCGCACAGAATATCTCCTACGACCTCTCCAACTTCAACCTCCGATTTCCTAATCGCAAATATAGTCTCTGCATCAACCTTCTCCTCATCTGTTTTCCATTCAAGTTTTCCTGAAACTTCACTCAGTTTCTTTCGCGTTGCCCACAAATCCGCATCCTTCAAGTGTGCCTGGTCGGGCAGAAATCTCATGTAGAAATCCATAAACTTATCATATTGGGCTGGCATAAGTAGTCGCTCATCCTTCCTGCTTTCAAAAAACTTCTTTATCTCTGCCTTCGTAAATTGCTGAGTGCTATGAGAGAGTATTCCTATGATTACTTTGTCTACCTCTTCGAGATTGTCGTTGAGAACATTTATACTTCCAAAACTCCCTCTATGTCGAATCAGTTTTAGGATTTTTTCATCGTCTTCGGAGCGCGCATTGCCACTACCAATAAACGTTCCAAAATGTTTAAGGTCTAGGTGAACTGTGAAAATGGCTTCGATATCAAGGTTCATACCTTGATAGCCGTTCACAAGTCGCCAGAAGACCCTTTCTTTCTTTACGGCATCTATTTTTTCTTGAGCGCTATTTCGCCACTCTGTATTGAAAAGAGCACGGATGATAAAACCCGCAACAACTAAAATAATAAAAAGAATAATGATTTCCATAATTATATTTTTTTATTCGATACCTTCTTTCTACCTCGCTCAATAAACTTCTTAATGTCTTGCTCGGTGAACCTCCACTTGCCTTGTTTTGAACCTTTAAGCTGACCACTCGCCAGGTAACGAAACACTTGGCGTTCTGAACATTTAAGAAGTTTTGCAACTTCGGGTATGGTGTATATCTTCATAACATTTGGTGAAAACTATGATTTTATTCTAGTACATTTAGGTGATGATGGCAACTTTTGTCAGGGTACGAAATTGGGGTGTGGATAACTCTTGTATCCTTGTATCATCTGTTGTCATCTAGTACGTTCTAGTACTATCGACATTATTTTTCGGAGGAGATAAAATTAAGTTGTTGGAGAAAAATCCTTCTTGAAAAATTCCAACTACTTTCAAGACTATGCCTGTGTCATGCAGAAGCATACGTAACGGTCTGGGAACCCGCTAGGTAGGATTCATTGAGGAGCTACCATTTCAACTCACATTTTTGTGGGATGCGATGGTAGCTTCTTTAGTTACTACGCACCGCAACCATGAGAGTTGCGGTTTTTGGCGTAAACCACTGGGGTGAACAAAGTCTGTTGTTGGCTTTGCAGGTCGCCATCCCAGTGGTTCCTGCCAAGCCAAGAGCAGGCTTTTTATGTTATCTACACAAGCACTACAAGAATTTAGGGAAATATGGAAGCAAGAATTCGGAGAAGAAATCTCTGATGACCTTGCCATTGAAGAAGGAATAAACCTCCTCACTTTTTTCAATGCAATCTATCGCCCCATCAAGGAAGAGTGGGTAAAAGATTATGACAACAAATAACGCCTTCAATAAAAAATATAAAAGACCATTCAGCCTGGAGGAAGACCCTGGTAGAAATGAACAGGTCAGAGCGTCGGTAAAACCAACACGCCTTTATTTGGATAATGAGTATTTCAAGAATGATTACGCTTCAATTTTTCCTCACAGCGTAACGATTGTGTACTGCATTCTCGCCATGTTTGCCAATCATAAAACTCAAACCTGTTTTCCATCAGCACAAACTATGATGGAACTCGGAGGCATAACAAATAGAAATACTTTATTCAGAGCATTACAGATACTAGAGAGGTACGACATTATATCTGTTATCCATCGCTCAAAAGGACGACTACCAAATAAGTATTCCTTGCTCGAACATTATGGCTGGAGAGAAGTAAACAGTATCAATTTTGATACTGTTATAAAAGAATTAAGTAAAAAGAAAACAGTATCAAAAACACCACCTCAACAGTCTCAAAATATACCCGCTAACGGTAGCACTGGTGATACAGGAATTCATCTAATGGATTCAGATAAAGAAATCAACCTAAAAATTGAAGAAAAAAAGATTCCATTAAAAGGAAAGCAATTACTCGAACGTTTATCGACTGCAACAACGTCGGTGGTAATTCCTTACTTTCGTGAAGACGACATAATAAAAGTCTTGGAGGAAATCTACGAAAGCGGTGAAACTGAAACTCCTAACTTCAAAACTATCCTTCGTGCGCTACGTCAACGTGAGGCTATACCAACGGCTGAATTACCAGCTTGGCTAAAACTATGAGACATCCACTTTCCACAATCTATATACTTGTCATGTTTTGTCATAGTGCTATACTTACTATGCTACCCATAAGTTTGAACAGTGCACGAGGTCTCTGCTTTTTTAGCTCCAATTGTGGGCGAAAAGGGGCAGTCCAGACCTCCGCAATTGGTTGCCTCGTGCAATTCAATCTTGTGGGTAGCAGGCTCCTGGGCTGTCCCTTTTTGCGTAATGGGGACGCCAGTAAACATATGGCAACCCCACAAGATAACAATTCAAAAAAGAAAATTGCTCCTTGGCTTTATTTTCTTGGAATCGCTTTTCCCATAATTTTAATCTTAAAAGGACTAGAAGGATTCTTTCCTTTTATCACCACGGAATGGTTCCTTGCAGTTCTCCTCATAATCTTTTTCATTGTCATCGGTAAAAAATAAATTTATATGACAACAAAAATTCAACAACTAAACTACATCTCATACACTCGCAAAAGTACAATCGGCGAGGATAGGCAGATGCTGTCGCACGAAGACCAAGAAAGAGATTTGCAACGATTAGAGCTTTCAGAAAACTTGAACATAGTGGAACGACACACAGGAAAAGAAAAGGGCGAAAGCCAGTCAGCACACAAACGTGGACGACCTATCTTTTCTCAGATTTTGAAACAAATAGAAACTGGTAAAGCCAACGCCCTGCTGGTATGGCATCCTAACCGCCTGGCTCGAAATGCTTTCGATGGAGGCTGGATAATTACAGCTATGGATGAAGGAAAATTATTGGAGGTAAAAACAGCCAATGGAACCTACCGCAATACTTCTAACGACAAGTTCATGCTTCAGTTGGAGTTTGGTATGGCGAAGAAATCTTCAGATGATAATGGTGATGCAGTAAAGCGTGGTATTAAAACAAAACTCTCAATGGGTTGGTATCCAGGCTTCGCACCACTGGGTTACTTAAACACAAAAAACTTTGAAGAAAAAGGTCAGAACAAAATCCTTAATGACCCAGAGAGATTTGATACGGTGAAGCAGATGTGGCAAATGATGCTGACGGGAAATTATACTCCTCCACAGATACTTGAAATTGCAACTAAAGAATGGAACTTAAAGACACGAGGAACAAAAAAGCATCCTTCAAAATATCTCTGTCGTTCAACAATCTATAAGATTTTTCACAATCCATTTTTTGCAGGTTATTACGAGTACCCAAAAGGAAGTGGCGAATGGCACAAGGGAAAGCATGAAGCGATGGTAAGCGAAGAAGAATATGAGCACGTACAAGCATTACTCGGTAACAAGACAAGACCACGACCACTTGCTCGCAGGTTTGCTTTCACTGGGATTATGCACTGTGGAAATTGCGGAGCTTCAATTACAGCAGAGGAAAAAATCAAAAGACAAAAGAATGGAAATGTTCACCGCTATATTTATTACCGATGCACAAAACGCATTGATGAAAAGTGTCCTCAAAAAACTATCGAGCTTTCACTACTCGCCAAACAGGCAGACGTCATTATTCAAGGTCTAACTATATCCGATAGATTCAAGGATTGGGCAATAAAGTATCTCCACGAAGTACGACAGAACGAAGCACAGAGCAACGAGCAAGTTCTAGCAAAGAAGCAGACTCGTTTGCTAGAGATAACCAAACAGCTAGACAGCCTTCTACTTCGCCTCACGTCGCCTTCTAACGCTGACGGAGGATTGATAAGCGACTCTGAATACAAGAGTGTCAAAGGAACTCTCTTAAAGGAAAAGAACACCCTGGAAGCTGATTTGCAGGCACAAGGCAAAGCCATAGAACGCTGGCTAGAGTTGAGCGAGCGAACCTTCAACTTCGCACGCTACGCGAGCCTCTGGTTCCTTAAAGGCGACCTGGAGACGAAGAGAGCCATCTTTGCTTGCCTCGGTTCGGACTTCATCCTAAAAGACCAGAAACTCAATATAACGCTTCATAAACCATTCAAATTCATCTTCGATAATCTCGAAGAAATAGAAAAAGAATTACTTGAGGTTAGAACCTCTGAAAACATAACAAACAAAAGGCAAAAGGTTTCTTTTGTCTCTAACAATCTACTAGGGCGGAGGCGGAGAGATTCGAACTCTCGATGGGAGTAACCCCATGCCACCTTTCCAAGGTGGTGCACTAGACCGCTATGCGACGCCTCCGTACCTATCTAATCTACATGATTTTACATAAAAATAAAGGGGTTGTATAATTTAGGTATGAATAAAAAATTCCTCGCTCCATTAGTCGGACTTGTTTTTGCATGCCTAGTTGGCATGTTGGTGTATAGCAATATGAGTTCGGAAGAAGAAAATTATAATAAAATAGATAACCCGAAGGCCGCCCTTATAGAGTATTTCGATCTTTTGAGCGCGGGAGAATATATGCGGGCTTTGGCCTATCATGGCAGTGGCTATGAGACGCTAAGGGGTTGGAATCCGACGGTCGACGCGAATGCTTTAGCTTCTTTGCTTAAGTATGGCTGCGAATGGAATGGGTGGCAATGTCTTAAAATTAAAAATATAGTAAAAGAAGAAAAAATATCCGAGGACGAGTATAGATATATCGTACAGTTCGAAAGGACCGAGTGGACAGAGGAAAGTGAAATTGTATTTGCAGTCGGTCCGTGTTGTGGGGAGGAAGACGATGGCACCAGACGACGAGATTTCGAATATGTGGTAAAAAATACAGCGCAGGGATATTTAGTTATGTACCCACCCGTTTACGTTCCTTAGTCGAATCGGGAATTATTAATTTAATTCAAATATGTTATGGAGATATCGGTAAATTTTTGGGCAGTGCTTCTGGCGGCGATTGTGAACATGGCGGTGGGTTTTGCGTGGTATGGTCCGCTTTTTGGAAAATTTTGGAAAAGACTGATGGGCTTTACGGATGAGTCGATGAAAAGCATGCCGCTCTCCGCGGCGCAGGCATCTGTCGGCGGTTTTATCACCGCGCTCATTATGGCTTATGTCTTGGGCCATTTTGTGAACCTTGTGGATGCGACCGGGCTCGACGGCGCGTGGCAGTTGGCGTTTTGGATCTGGCTCGGGTTTCAGATGACGGTTTCGGCAGGCAGTTTTCTCTGGGAAGGCAAACCGTTACGCTTATTTTTACTCAATTCCGCTGAACAGCTTGTGGCAATGTTCTTAATGGCGGTAATATTGGTGCTTTGGAGGTAAATTTGGCAAAGTAATGGGAGGGGTTGCTAAATCGGCATAAGATAGTAGAATGCAAAAAGACCTTAAATTTGTGCTTTTTATTATAAATTAAGGATAAAAACCATATGAAGACAAAGATTTTCGCTATATTATTCCTAGGCGCGGCGGTATTGTTCGGAACTAAGGCCGAGGCGCTATCAATGGTGCCTCCTCCGTATACCGGAGCCGTGTGTACTTTTACCCGTGACCTGACACCAGGCACTTGGGGAGAAGATGTCAGATGCCTCCAGCAATACCTCAGCACTACGGGTATTAGTTACGGTGGTTATTCCGGAGGGTATTTAATCGCCGACGGCTATTTTGGCCCGATGACTACTCAGAGTGTTATCCAATGGCAGAGCAGAAACGGCTTGGCTGCAACCGGATATTTTGATGCGGCGTCCCGGGCTAAATACAGCCAACTTGTGGGATATGGGTATGGCGGCGGAGATTATTTTGGAAATGGGAACTTGGAAGAACAGGAAGTTTTGGAGATAATGCTAACTATTAACGATGCTCTCTGGGTGATCGAAGATACCGAGGACGAGCTAGACGATTCTCGCAACAACAATGATGAGGAGGCCGAAGATCTTATAGAGGATGCTAAGGACGACATTTACGAATCATTAAGGGCGCTTTTTGTTAGCTATAATATTTCCAAGGCGCGAAATTTGGCTAATGATGCTTTAGATAACGCGGAAGAAGCGTTCGATGAAGCGGGTGGGAACAGGAACGGCGGTGACAAGGGAGATGCGCAGGATGCCATAGAAGACGCGGAAGATGCTATTGATGATGCGGAAGATGAGATTGCGGATGCTCGCCGCCGCGGCGTGAGCCTCACCCTGATTAACAGGGCGGAAGATATGTTGGACGATGCGAAGGATAAACTGGACGACGCGGACGACGAATATGACGACAAGGATTACGACGACGCGGAAGACTCCGCGCGCGACGCGGAAGAACTGGCCGAGGATGCCATTGACGAAGTAAATTAGAAAGTTATCTTAGCGCACAATGCTGCCCGGAGGCACCTCTGCCTCTGGATGCAGGAGTACCGGCCGACCCTCCGTGTCGGCGGCAAGCATCATACCTTCACTCATAAGACCTCGCATTTTTCTCGGCTCGAGGTTCACAATTAGTGGTATTTGTTTGCCGATTAGCGCGCTAAAGTCCGGAAAGAATTCCGCTATGCCTGCGAGTATCTGCCGCTCTTCGCTGCCGAGATCGCAAACAAGGCGCAAGAGTTTGTCCGAATCCGGCACTCGTTCGGCGGAGATTATCTTGCCGATGCGAATATCAAGTTTTTGAAAATCTTCAAAAGTTATCATTACTCATAAATCTACACCTTTTTTGCCAAAAAGAAAACCTAAAAGAAAAACCCAGTTAAAAAAAGTTTTCATCCTAAATAAGCGAGAAGGTGAAACGCCGCTGGCGGCGCTTTCGCGTTTACGCGCAAAGAACAAAAAGTACGAAGGAATAAAGATGACTTATGCCGGGCGCCTTGACCCGATGGCAAGCGGAGTCCTTATTGTACTCGCGGGCGAGGCCACAAAAGATAAAGAAAAATATCTGGCGCTCGGCAAAGAATATGAATTTGCGGTTCTCTTCGGTTTTACCACCGACACGCATGATATTTTAGGCAAAATCGTCAACTCCACGATTCCCAAAAATATTAACCCCAAAGATATTACGAAAAACCTAAAATATTTCAGAGGTCAGTTTCAGCAGAAATATCCGCTGTATTCATCGAAGACAGTAGGAGGCAAACAGCTTTGGCAGTATGGCCGTGCGTCCGAGGACGTGGAGTTGCCGGCGAGGGAAGTTTTGGTACATAAATTCGAATTTTTGAGCTTGAAGAAAATCGCCGGACGGCGTCTTTTGTCAGATATTCTGAAAAGAATCGGCAAAGTAGAGGGCGATTTCAGGCAGAAAGAAATTTTGAGCATATGGCGTAAAAATTTGCGCGGAAAATCAAAGGCCGAATTTTTTCTGGCCAGTTTTAAAATTAAATGTGGCAGTGGCACATATGTCCGCGGCTTGGTGGATTCGTTGGGTGAGCGCATGGGCGTGCCCGCGCTGGCTTACCGGATAAAGAGGACAAAGGTGGGCAAATTTGTTAAGATATCATGATGGATCCCGTTAGAAATAGGAAATCTTTAGATTTCCGTAGAACTAATAGGATTAATAGATTATTACTTAATTTCTAACGGGATGGACGCACAGACAATTTTAACGATAGTTTTCGGAACAGTCGTGGTTGGGTTCTTGGTGGCCGACCTGGGGTTTTTCAACAAAAAGAGCCACAAGATAGAATTCAAGCCGGCGCTGTACCAGTCCGTTTTCTGGATAGCGATTTCGCTTATTTTCGGAGCCCTGATTTATATTTTTATCGACAAGGTTACGGCGGTGGAGTTTTTGAGCGCGTACGTCACGGAAAAGATGCTCTCGGTGGACAACCTATTCGTGATAATGCTTATTTTCAGTTATTTCAATCTCGAGGAAAAATATCACCATAAAGCGCTCTTTTGGGGAATTCTCGGAGCGATAGTTTTCCGGGGTATTTTTATTGTGGCGGGAGCGTACATCATCCACCAATTTTACTGGGTGCTGTACATTTTTGGAGCGATACTCCTGTATACGGGTATAAAGCTTCTGTCGGAGAAAAAGGAAGAGCATATAGATTTCAAACACAACAAAATTATTAAATTTGCGCATAAGTTTCTGCCTTTTACGGAGAGTCATCACGGCGGCAAGTTTTTCTTTAGGGAGAACGGTAAATTTTATTTCACCTCGCTTTTTATGGTGGTGCTCATGGTGGAGGCGACGGACATCATATTCGCGGTGGACTCCATACCGGCGGTTTTCGCAATATCTCAAAATTTATTCGTGGTGTTTACTTCAAATATTTTTGCCATCCTAGGCCTTCGGGCGCTTTTCTTCCTGATTGAGAACATACTGCACCGCTTTCATCACTTGCAGAAGGGGCTCGCCATCATACTGGTATTTATTGGGGCCAAAATGTTGATTGGGATATTTGGTATCCATATATCTTCCCTAGTTTCTTTCGGAGTCATAATGTTTGCGCTGGTCGCATCGATTGTCCTGTCCATAATTTTCCCTAAAAAGATCTGAGCCCTTGGGTGTATAATACAGGCATGCCATCGTCGGGAGAATTTAAAAAGGAGTACAAAAAGCTAAATAAAGCGCAGAAAGAAGCCGTGGACGCCATCGAGGGGCCGGTCATGGTGGTTGCCGGACCCGGCACCGGTAAAACACAGATACTCGCGCTGCGCATTGCCAATATTCTAAGGCAGCCGGACCACAGTGCCGATGAGGTTTTATGCCTGACTTTTACCAATTCCGGAGTTCGGGCTATGACAGAAAGGTTGCGGGAATACATAGGTCCCGAGGCCTCTAAAGTGCACATCTCCACTTTTCACAGTTTCGGCTTGGAGCTGATAGAGAAACATTATCAGAATCTGGGCTTTTCAGTGATGCCTCAATTGCTTTCCGACGCGGCGGGTGTATTTTTAGTGGATGACATTTTGCAAAATAACGATTGGCAATATTTGCGTCCGCGTGCAAATCCGGAAATGTATTTCAATGACTTGAAACACTTGGTTTCTTTTCTAAAAAGAGAAAGATTAACCCCGGAAGAATTTTTGAAATACATCTCGGCAGACGTGGAACACTTGGAAAATGACCCTGAGAGCATTTCCTCCCGCGGGGAAACAAAAGGGCAGTTGAAAAAAGAGATTAGGACAAAAATAGAAGCCTTAGAGCGCACGCGGGAAGTGGTGGAGTTTTACAGGATGTACGAAGAAAAAAAGCGCGAGGAAGGATTTATGGACTATGACGATATCTTAGAGTACGCGGTCAAGCTGGTCGAAGACTTTGAGGATGTTCGCGCGGATGTGTACGAGGCTTACCAGTATGTCTTGGTGGACGAGCACCAAGATTCAAGCAATGTACAGAATAATTTCCTTAAAGCTGTGTGGCAAGGCACAGAATTGCCGAATATATTTGTGGTGGGGGACGATCGTCAGCTTATTTACGGTTTTTCGGGCGCATCCCTGTCTTATTTTGAGGAATTTGCGCATATCTTTGGCAAGGCGCAGCTGATAATTTTAGTGGAAAATTATCGGTCAACAAAAAATATATTATCGGTTGCCGACGATTTACTCCAGAGCGCTATTACTAAAGATAAATTAAAAAGCAATACCAAGGGCGAGGAAAAAATTTATTTGGGAGAATACGCCTATCCCCGTGATGAAATTGTGGCCGCGGGCCTATATTTTAAAGATAAAATAAAACAAGGCCTGAGGCCCGAGGATTGCGCTTTGCTCGTGCCGAAAAATTACCAAGTTCGCAACGCCCTTGAGATATTAACCAATCTCGGCTTGCCTGTTTCCGCGGGCAAGAATATATCTCTTTTTGATGTTGCGTCCGCGCATAGTGTTCTACGTGTTTTAAATATAATCTGGAGTCCATTTGATGCAGTCTCAATCAGTGAAACACTATTGGATAAGTATTCCGCTGTTGCGGCTTTTTCCGGGCATAAATTTTTAAAGTCGGTGAAAGCGGACAAGTTAAGCATTGACGACCTAATCAAGAGCGATGAAAGTGCCGGACTTTTCGCCGGAGAAAACCCGATTGCCAAATGGGGTAATAAGCTAAAAAACTGGATAAATATTCTTTCCGACGAACGGCTATCTCGCACGGTCAGCAAGATTGGTAAGGAGCTTTTGATTGATCAGGCGCAAACACACGAGGAACTTATCCGCAACGTGGAAGTCGTTCGAAGTTTTATTCACCTGGCGCTCCTTTTCGAAGAGCGGCATAAGAATAAAAGGCTGAAGGATTTTTGGCAGTATTTAAAAAGGCTGGAAAGCTACGGTAGCCACATTGGCTTGGCTACGTTCGGGGCAAAGACAGGAGTGCAGGTGATGACCCTGCACAAATCTAAAGGACTGGAGTATCAAGCTGTTTGGGTAGCGCACATGAATCAGGAAGTGATAATGTCAGAGAAAAAGAGCGGTTTTACATTGCCGGAGAAAGTAAAACAGCGCATGTCTGAGCGGGACGCGGCATCGACGAAAAGAGAATTGTATGTGGCTATAACGCGCGCCAAAGAGTCCTGCAATATTTCATATGCTCAGGAAAATTATAACGGCGGCGGGATGGAACTCGCGCGGATAATAGAGGAGCTTCCGGAGGCGCATTTTATAAAAAGAACCGCGACCGAAACGGAGAAAGAAATTTTGGTTCACGGGCCGCAGGTTTACAGTGCAGTGAGTGCCGCACGCGAAGAAAATATGCTCCAAGCGATAAAGGATTTCGTGCGCGAAAATTACAGCGCGAGTAAGGTCTCCGTGTCCCTCCTTAATAATTTTTTTGAATGTCCGTGGAAATGGTATTTCCGGAACTTTTTGAAATTACCTGAGATAAAAAGCACGTCCTTATCTCTTGGGTCCGCGGTGCACAGCGCCATAGAATTAATTTTAAAGAGTAAATCCTTGCCTGAAGCGCCGGACCTCAGGGCAAAAATATTATACGAACTTGAAAAAGAGGGCGTCAGAGGGGAATCTGAATTGAAAAAGCTTGTTCGAGATGCGGAACTGGCTGTAATGGGCTGGGTGGACAATTTTTATAAAACACTGGCGAAGGACCATGTCTCCGAGCGGTCGCTTCAGTTTCGGGATCCGAAATTTCCCGAGCTGCTCATGTATGGCAAATTGGATTTAACCGAAAGATTACCTAACGGTGATATTGTGGTTACTGATTTTAAAACCGGTAGCGTCAAAACCAAAAGCGCAATAGAAAAAATCGACGAGGAAGGCCGACTTTCTTCTTTAATGCGGCAGTTGGCAATGTATTCATATTTGGTCGCCGGCGCGGAAAAAGGCGCGGAGGTCAAAGAATCCAAACTTCTTTTCCTAGAAGCCAAAAAGGATGACAAAAACGCTCTATACTCCACGCGAGTGCGCGATGAGCAGATAGATCTTTTACTGAAAGATGTCCGCGATTACGACAACTTGCTACAATCGGGCGCATGGGTGGACCGCCCTTGCAATTACAATTCTTACGGCAAAAATACGGCATGCGAATACTGTAAGATGGCGGAAATATACAGGTGAGTTGCGCCCGTGTTTAAATATGCTAGGATTAAAAACATGATATTAAAGTGCAAAATCAATGTTTCCCCCGTACCGCCAGCCAAAACTTGGGTGGCCGGTTTTTGCGCTTAAACTATACAACTTATACGCAAACACGGACCACTCAAAGGTCCTTTTATTATTTTTAACCAAAATATATGCGTTTAGTCATAAAAGTGGGCACGCAGGTTATATACGGCAAGTTTGCCTTAAATAAAACGCGTCTCAGGCAAATAGTGAGCGATATAGCGGAACTCATCAAGCACGGGCACGAAGTCATTCTCGTTAGCTCCGGAGCAATCGCCGCGGGCCTGCCCTTTGTTCATTTTTCGGAACCGGAGCACAAAAAAGCCGCAGCCGCTGTCGGCCAGCCGCTCCTGATGCACAACTACATACTCGCCGCTAAAAAATCCCACATCGCGGTCGGACAGATACTGTTGTTGGGCGACGACTTTTCGGACAAACAACATTTCAAGAATTTTGTTCGGAACATTGATGCTATGCTCGTGCACAAGATTCTGCCTATTATCAACGAAAATGACGTGATGAAGCCGGAAGACCTGCGAGTCAACGACAACGATATGCTTTCCGCGATTGTGGCGACCGCGCTCAAGGCCGACAAGCTTGTCATGCTTACGAATCAGGATGGTTTTTACACGAGAGACCCCGATAAATACGAAGATACGGAGCTCCTCCGAGATATACCGCGCATTGATGCAAAGATTAAAGCACTCTGTTCCAAGGGTAAATCGGGACTCGGGGTCGGCGGTATGGCGGCCAAGATTAATGCCGCGGAATACGCCACCAAAAGAGGCGTGGAAACATTTATTGGCAACGGCGAGAAAAGGGGTACAATATTGGAAGCTTTAACCGACGACTTTTCTGGTACCCGTTTTGCGTCCCAGAAGAAAACACATAAAAAATAAAATGAAAATTAAAGTTGTCATAATCGGATACGGTACTATGGGCAAGGCGATAGCGGCCACACTTAAACCGGAGCGCGGGGTTAGGGTGTTTGCCGTGGGCCGGCATACATCCGAGGCACGTACGGCTAGAGAGCTAAGGGCGTCAGACTATGCAATTCTTGCCGTAAAACCGCAGGATGCGCCGGAGGCGATACAGAAATTTAAAAATTATTTTGGTAAAACAACCATATTGGTGTCCATATTGGCGGGCGTGCCGATGAAAAAGCTTGCGGACATGTCGGGGCACAAAAAAGTTATCCGGATGATGCCGAATCTGGGGCTATCGGTAGGCCACGGCATGGCCGTCTGGAAAAGCGCGGGATTGACCAAACAAGAGACTGCGCGCGCGAAAAAATTCCTCAATAAAATAACAGATAATTTTGAAGTGAAAACCGAAGACACTATAAACCGTGCGACTGCTATTTCCGGCAGCGGACCGGCGTACTTTCTCCTTTTGGCGGAAAGTTTACTTGCCGTAGCCCGGAGCTTGGGTTTTAGCGATACGGAAAGCAAGAAATTGGTAGGCAAAACATTTAAAGCCGCCGCCGCTTTGAGTCGAGACGGCGACTATGCCGAGCTTATAAAAAAAATCGCTTCCAAAAAGGGGACCACTGAGGCGGCACTCAAAGTCTTTAGAAAGAAAAACTTTGAGAAAGTAGTGAAGGATGCGGCGTTCCAGGCTTATAAGCGGGCCCGAGAATTGAGCAAATAGCTTTTATGAAAATACACATATTAAAACAGCTTCAAAGTGCCAAGAGAGCTTCGATAGAGTTTGGGCTCCTGCCTCACTCGAAAAGAGTTTTAATTTTAAAAAACTTAGCGGGAGGTTTGCGCAAAAATAAAAAGGAGATAATGCGCGCCAATCGGAAAGACCTGAAGAATATCTCGTTTTCGGATCCTATGCGCGATCGCCTGTTTCTTGACGAAGAGCGTATCAAAGGTATGGCCCGGGAGATTGAAGCCGTCATAAAAATGCCCGACCCGCTAGGGGAAGTTTTTGACTGCCGAGAAAAAAACGGCCTCAAGATTTGCAGGGTGCGCGTACCCATGGGCGTGGTGGGCATAATTTATGAGTCGAGGCCTAACGTCACCACGGACGTGGCGGCTATATGCATAAAGTCGGGCAACGCCGCTGTGTTAAAGGGGGGCAAAGAGGCGCGTGAGAGCTATGTAGTTCTCCATAAAATCATTAGACAAGCTCTGGTTTCTGCAGGCGTAGGTCCGGACGCCATACAATTCATAGACCCGAAAATAAAAAATGCCGCGGAAAGTATGATATCCGCCAATGGTGTTTTGGATGTCATTGTGCCGCGGGGCAGTCAGAATCTTATAAATTATGTCAGGGAAAATGCCACGGTGCCTTTTATAGAGACCGGAGCCGGAGTCTGCCATACGTTTGTGGACGAGTCCGCGAAACTGGCGCTTTCCGCGGAGGTTGTTTTTAACGCAAAAACACAGAGACCCAGCATTTGCAATTCCCTCGACACGCTTCTGGTGCACGAGAAGATATCTGAAAAATTTTTACCTCTCGTCTCCGAACTATTGGCAAAAAAAGAAGTGGAAATTTTTGCCGACACCAAAAGTTTCCAGATATTTAAAAAATCGTACCCGACCCGCCTTCTTCGCCGTGCCAAGGCAACGGATTTCGGCAGGGAATTTCTAAGCCAAAAAATGTCGGTTAGGGTTGTGAGCGGTTTGGAGGAAGCGCTAAAGCATATCAGCAAATATTCCTCAAAGCATTCGGAGGCTATACTCTCGGAAAACAAAAAAAATTGCGCGAAATTTTTAAGTGCCGTAGATGCGGCGGCGGTATACTCAAATGCTTCTACCCGGTTTTCCGACGGCGCCATATTTGGCTTGGGCTCTGAGCTCGGCATATCCACTTCCAAACTTCATGCCCGGGGACCCATGGGGCCAAAGGAGATAACTACATATAAATGGGTAGTGCGCGGGAAATACTCTCTCCGAAAATAGACGTTGCCCTTTCGGTTTTTTGTTGTAGAATAAGCAACATGACGGATAAAGATAAAAAGGGCACGATACACCCGCTCTCGCTCTTGGCAGAGGAGGCCTATGCCGTTTTTGCCGAGATGGGGTTTGAGATAGCCACCGGCCCGGAACTCGAAAGCGACTGGTATAATTTTTATGTATTAAATTTCCCGAAGGACCACCCCGCGCTCGACATGCAGGATACTTTTTGGATAAAAGATGTACCCAATAAGGTTTTACGTACCCACACGACGACCGTTACCGCTCGGGCCATAGAGCAGGCGGGGAAAGTCGGCCGTCTGCCTGGGGCATTCATTTCCGTAGGCAAGGTTTTCCGAAATGAGGCAACCGACATAACTCACGAGATGCAGTTTTACCAGATAGACGGTTCTATGGTCGGCGAGAATATTTCGTTGTCGGACCTGAAAGGAGTGCTGACTCATTTCTATAAAAAAATGCTGGGCGAAGACGTGGAAGTGGAATTCCGCCCGAGCTTTTTCCCGTTTACCGAACCGTCCATAGAAGTGTTTGCGAAATTCAACGGCAAATGGCTCGAGATGATGGGTGCGGGCATGCTCCATCCGAACGTTTTAAAAAATGTAGGCCTTGACCCGAAGAAGCACCAGGGCTTTGCTTTTGGTGGGGGCTTGGAGCGCATAGCTATGATTAAATGGGGGATTCCCGACGTGCGGCTTTTTTACCAAGGAGATTTGCGGCTCAACCAGTTTCAAAAAAATTAATCCGATGAAAATTTCCTACAACTGGCTCAAATGGTATATTCCCGAAGTCCCAGCGGCGGAAAAGCTGGTGGAGATTTTTAATTACCATCTGTGTGAGGTCGATAGTTTGGAGAACAGGGAAGACGGGGATGTGATCTTTGATTTGAAGGTATTGCCGAACCGCGCGCATGACCTCCTCTCGCACATGGGCGTGGCGCGCGAGCTCGCTTCGCTATTAAATATCAAATACAACGACCCTACACCTCAATATAAAATTCCGGAATCAAAGCCGACGAAACTCATAAAGACGATTGAATCCCCGAACTGCCGCAGGTACATGGGACGCATTGTGAGAAATATAAAAGTTGGTCCGTCTCCGGATTGGGTGGTAAAGCACCTGGAGTCAATCGGCCAGCGTTCGATAAACAACATGGTGGACGCGACCAATCTGACAATGTATAACTCGGGCCAGCCCGCCCATGTATTCGACCTCGCCCGCGTTAAAGACCTAAAATTAAAAGTGCGAAACGCGGAAAAGGGAGAAAAAATGACTCTCCTGGGGGGAGTCGAGAAGACCCTCGACGATACTATGATGGTTATCGCTGATGACTACGGCAACGGCTTGGACATCGCCGGAATAAAAGGAGGCAAGTACGCCGAACTGACCGACGAAACCACAGATATAATTCTCGAGTGCGCGAACTTTGACCCGACCAGTGTTAGGAAGACCGCCCAAGCGCTAAATATTTTTACAGATGCGCGCAAGCGTTTTGAAAATGACCTGTCTCCAGAGCTCGCCGCGTACGGCATGCGGGAACTCTCAGCGCTCATTGCCGAGATGTGCCCTGAAGCGATTTTTGAAGACATCGTGGACGTCTATCCTAAAAAACAAGAAGCACAAAAGCTTTCTTTTCGGACGGAAAAAATTTCTAAAATATTGGGACTTGCAGTTTCATCTGATGAAATAAAGGATATTTTGAAGAGATATAATATGGAGCACCAGGAAGAAAACGGCGTATTTGAGATAACCGTGCCTCTTATGCGCCTGGATTTAAACATAGAAGAAGATGCTGCCGAAGAGATAGGGCGGGTAATAGGATACGACAAGCTCAAGGGTGAAATCTCGCATGTGGATTTTAAGCCGACGCAAAATGAACTATATGGCAAAATCGTTTGGGCGCGGAATAAACTGCTCACGGACGGGTATTCCGAAGTGATGACCTCGAGCTTTGCAATGAAGGGCAAGGTGGAAGTTCTGGCCTCCGCTTCGGATAAAAATTTTCTACGCACTAACTTGAGTGATGGCCTAGGGGAGAGTATAAAATTAAACCAAACCAATTCTCCGATTATAGGCACGGACAAAGTCATGATATTCGAGATTGGCACAGTATGGACGCCCTCCGAGGAAATGCGTGTGGCATACGGAGACAAAAAAGAAATAAAAGAAATTAGCTTGAGTGAGTTTTGCAAAGACATGCCTCTGGATTTTAAATTGGAACTTCGAAACCATAAGCTTCAAACTAAATTTAATATGTGGCCGCTATATCCGTTCATCGCGCGCGATGTCGCGGTATGGGTGCCGGAGAATGTAAAAAGCGAAGAGGTGCTCAAGGTGATAAAAGAAAACGCGGGGGATATGGTTATCCGCGGCCCGGAACTTTTTGATGAATTTAAAAAAGACGGCAAAATCTCATACGCGTTTCGGATAGTGTTCCAGTCGTATGACCGGACGCTTACGGATACGGAAGTGAATGAAATCATGAACAAGATAACCCAAAAAATTACCGAAAAGGGATGGCAAGTAAGATAGCTTGCCTTAGATTTAATAAATGTTATAATACAAATGTGAATAAAATACAGTGGCAAAATAATAGTTCTGTGGTCGTCGTCAGCTCTCTTTTTAGAAGGCTGATATTTGCGCTGTAAAAATACTCTCCAAACCAAAACTTACAACCCAAACACCAGCCCTCTAGCTGGTGTTTTCGTTTAGCGAGAACATTGATCTTTGACAACAGAACGTGTATGTATTTCAGATAGCCAGTGTCTAGTAAAGAATGCGAAGAGACGGGCTTTTCGCGAAGATCAATCCAATCCAACAAGGAGAAAGGTCATGCCTAGCATCGACGTGCAACAAGTCTCAGAACATCTCTACGCCACCATCTACAGGTTCGCCGTCATCGGAGTTCAACCCAAGGATATGTCCAACCTTCTCTTGGCAGCAGCAAAAGAAGATCCAATTCCCCGCCTTCAAGCTTCTGGCGAGCCGAGTGACCTCGGAGAGCCCAGCCGGAGACGTAAAAAGAGCATGAGGCGCTGGGCTAGGTACGTGGCGAACAAAATAGTCGAACGATACCCGTCCCTCGCCGATCTCTACCAGGCGTACGCTTTGATCGAAGAGGCAATGAATTCGCAAGACATCGGCAATGCAGACTAACTCAACTGCTTCGTTTTTTTCGAGAGACCGTTTTCCCGCTACGTATGCGGAAGGAGAATGACGCAATGACTACTCTGCATGAGTGTGACCAAACCTGTTATGACCCTAGACTGTTGGATCTTGAAATCAGGTTTTTTCCAGGCAATTATGCCTACCCGCCTGGGAAAAAAGGAGATTGGCTACTACATGTTTCCTACGATCCAGTGTATCTGGTTAAGGGAAATGGAATAGTCAATTCCCTCCACGAAGAGCAATTGTATCTAATGATCAGATTTTGTCCCTTCTGCGGCAAAAAGTTGGAAGAGCCGCAAGAATCTCCCCACTGCTCCCACTGTGTGATTGCCCGCTGGGCGGATTCCAACGTCGAGGGAGACGGCTTGGGCGCAGGTCAGGACAAATCGGACATCTGCACCAAGCACTGCGGTTGCGAGGAGAAATCATGAGCAAAAAGAAAACAGAAGACCCCGTTGTCGTTGAGCGGTCTGCAATCCGAGAAGCGGGCCGTCGTCGGCTTCGTGGAGAAGGACCCACGTCCTCGCCCGCCCAAATCAGGAGTGTAGTGCACAGGAAACCATACCATGGGCCTAGCGGAGATGTTTCAAGTTCTATGGCTTTCAACCCTCTCATTAACCGTAATTCGCCCAAGAAGTAAAGACAGCAAGGAGAGACAATGAGGATCAATGTGCATGAGTGCCCCAAGAAACCAGCGCAAGCCAAAGAATGGGAAGTAAGGTGGTTCTGGGAAAGGCGGCCCGAAGTGTGGTTGCTTTATTCTATGGTCTATTACGTGGCTGTGCAGTTCTGTCCGTGGTGTGGAGAGGATCTTTATCCCGACGACAACACCGGCAAGAAAATCATCCTGAAAGCCCATCACCGTGAGTTTCACTTGGCTGGCAGTGACGGGTGGAGAGTGAGATTTGATCTAGGGCAGTGGTGGCTGGAAAGTTCCGTACGTACCCATCTCGTCAGGGTGGAGTTCTGTCCATGGTGCGAAACGAAGCTCAGCAAATCCACATCTGCGCCAGTGACATGTCCAGGATTCAGCGGGAACTCTGAGGACAGCAATTGCCCCGGCGATGGGATGCGCTCAGGCGATTCGGTTTTCGACGACGATATGCCCTCCTACACCCCGGATAATTTTTTACTTTCCTGATTTCGCCTAAGAAAATCGGTGGTTCCTTAACGCAGTCCACGCGATGCAGACTTGCAATACCACAACCACTTCTTCCAAGAAGCCGCAAAGCCGAGCGTATCGGCGGAGAAACCATCATGCCTAACTATGAGACTGCCGACGTGCTTGAAGTATTAGGAGTAGTTGTAGGGTGGCGAACCGACGAGGACTGGAAACGGGATTTGGAAGAACCCACTCATCCCGATCTCTATCTTCAGTGGCCGCCTACTGCGACGGAAGAAGACAGCAGGCCGATGTCTTCCCCTCGAGAGTTCTACGTCATGCTCAAGTGCTGCAAGAACGGAGACATGGGATACGTGTATGCGACATGTACCTGTGGCAAGTGGGCCTATTGGCGGAGAGGGCATCAGGAATGTGATTGCTCTGAGTTGGACTGGTATCACAGCATGTGTAAGAACAGGGTGACGCCGGTGGACGCAGTGCCGCGGGACCCCATCGATTGGGAGGCCATTAATGAATGGTCGCGGAGAAGGGGGGAGGAAATTGAAATTCATCGACTTCTTACGCAGTTGAGACTCGCGCAGCTCCAAGCCTGGGTCTTGACTACCAGCGCGATAAAGGATTAACCAACAGCTCTTTTGCGTTTTCTAGTTTCGTCGAAAAAACTAGATAAGCGGCCGCACGCGACATTGCGGAGAATCATCAAAAATCACGGGGCTTGGCGCTACCAGACATGTAGTTGCAAGGCCCCGATTTTTTTTGCCAATTTTATAAATTTCCATATCAGCCATGGCTTAAATGAAAATATAGTTAGTTTTCCACAACCCCTTGCATTTTGTCCCAACATATGCTATACTATATAGGTGAATAAAAACAGCCCAAAAATGAAACATTTTTCCGCAGTAGCGATTATTATCAGCCCTCAAACCGGAGGTCTGATATTTGCGCTGTAAAAAACTTTTAAAAAAAACTTTCAGCACAAGCACCAGCCCTTCGGCTGGTGCTTTCGTTTACACAAACAACGAAAACATCGCTCGTCGACAACAAAATCGTATCCGAACCTTTTAGGTTTGAGATATGTGACTTTTAGGAACAAGGGGGAGACATGGGAAAAGGCTGTCTGGCGTTTGTGATCTGCTTTTTGTTGATGCTTTTCGATGTAAGCATTCGCCCGCTTCCCGAAATCGTGTTTTGGGGAAGCGTGGCCTATGTTTTTGGATTCTACATCTTCGTCGTCTGTGTCATGTTGATGGAACATATTAGCGAAAAAAGGTACAACAACTAACCGCGGAGTGAGCCGCAAAGGAGAATATTGTCATGAACGTACAGCAATTACTGGAAGAGTTGCGGAGAGTTAAGACGGATACAGCAGAGGAGATTCACCTAGCCACGCTGGCGGCTCAAGAGATTCTCGCGCTGGCGTTTCGACTGCACGCCCAGCACTTGGCTGCGCCACCAGAAAAGGTAGTGTTCAACGACGAACGCTGGTCGGTGCAGTGGCAACATGAGGATTGTCTCTGGACCGTGTTTCTTCTTTACCGTCCTGCCGTTGACCGCCCTGCAATCGACCTCAAGGAATTCGCTGATCTGCTCGATAAAGGCGGACTGCGCGAATTCATTGTTGCCGGGGTTGCTAAACAGAACGAGATCGTTCAGTCGGTGATCGCTACCCGGAACGGATTTGTCGACGACCCCTCCATCAATTGGAACTGGGGACACTCCGACGACGATATCCCCACTCAGGGCAAGAACGGAACGCAGGGGGTGTTGTGATCGATTTGACTAGTTAGAACCGTTCTATCTAGTGATCAACGCGTAACCGAATCGCTGACCTGAGTGTGTCGCTCGGGTGGGCACGACTTTCAACCCAAAAACAAACAGGAGCAAACATGAACTTTCGTATTGCAGTTATGGAACTTCGCACATACGCATTTGACTGGCTCACTCTTGGCGATGTCCTTCGAGAAGTCTTGAAGGACGGAGGTAAGCCGTACCTCTGGCCCTATAACAGTGATGACAAGAAGTACCTCGTCATCACCAGCGTTCCTCTCGCCGATCAACTTTACCACCCGCGTTCGTCGGTGACGGTTGAGAGGGCCAAACAGCTTATCGAATTGGCTGGTGGAATCATGCCGGCCGGCTCCGAGACTGTGAAGGTTTTTCTTTGCGCTGATATTGACTACCAAGAAGTGCAGCCCATCGACATAACCTCGTACGAATCCGAGGAGGCGGACAGGAACTTCGAGTTCTTGGAACGCCTCTCCGGTCCTTCGGCTTCTCCGCCGGATATCGAACTTCACGAGCGGAAGTTACAGAACGAAATTCTGGATAGTCCAGGAACTCTCAAGGGGGTGCTGTGATGAATTTCATTCCCTTGGTTCCACTTCCCGAATTCCTTCTTCGAATGTATCCGAAGCTTGCCGGAGGCCACTGGGGTCTTGCGGTGGGTTTAGCAGGTCTGTTCGGCTTTATCTCAATCGTCATGCTGGCGATGTGGATTCCTCAATCGCGTGATTTCTACTATCTCGCGACTCCCGAGGGACAGGAGGTGGCGCAACGGCGGATTCGCGGCGGTTACTACTACGCGATATGCGCAGTCGCTTCGCTCGTTTTCGGTCTCTATGCGGTCATCCCTGCTTTTTTCGCACTCTACTACATCCTTGAGTGGGCAACGCGACCGCAGAACGCACAACCACAACCGCCAGTCTGAGCACGTCGCTCGGTATGGCAAAGATTAACTGAGGAGAAAAAAATGGCGAAAGTCATCGTAGTAGAGGCAACCGATTCTGAGGGTCGGGCAAGCGCCCGGATGTTCGAAGACACACAAGGAGATCCGGTGTACGTGGGTGATTTTCGGATTGCAGACAAACGGTACTTTGTCTGTTCCGACACTCCACTTCACTCCGTTTTCCCGCTCGAGAATCAGTCACTCGGTAACCATAATCCAGTTTATCTCAGCGCGGAGGTTTTCGGGGAGATTTGTCCGAACGAACACCTTACCCCCCCCTCGGTGCTGAGATTCGGGTGTTCCACGCGGACACCACCGGAAGCTAGAGGCAATACTAAGCGTGCCCCCGCTTCGCGGAGGCGGAGCGGGGGCACGCGGTGTGTAGTTTTTTTGTTCTTTCATCAGGAACCTTGTCTATCAGACGGGGTTCAGTAAGGTCTCGTTTAGACAAAAGTCTGATGAGACCTTTTTTCTTTTTCATTTCTCATATCAGCCATGGCGTAAATGCAATTTATGATTAACTGAGTAGTTAAGTAAGTAGTTATTTTTACCCCGTTTTTACAACATAGATTTCCCGAAAAATCACTAGCAAAACCTGTGTATTTTTGGTATGATAGGTATATACCTGTCCCGTACTAAATTTTTGATTTAGTGGTGTGAAGATAGGCATAATTAGGAAGAGATATATGGTTGAATTTATTAATTTACAGATAAAATTTTAGTACTGGGATGGCAAAAGAAAAAACAGATAAAGAAGATAGCAAAAAGGACGCTGTGGCCCATCATTATGACGCTTCTGACATCTCCGTTTTAGAGGGCTTGGAGCCCGTAAGGCGGCGTCCGGGCATGTATATCGGCACAACTGGCCCCGAGGGCATGCACCACTTGGTATGGGAGATTTTCGACAACTCTCGCGACGAAGCCATGGGCGGATTCTGCGATGATATCGAGATAGTAGTTCTGCCGGGCAATCGCATACGCGTGGCGGACAACGGCCGCGGAGTGCCGATAGATATTCATAAAAAGACAAAAGTTTCCGCGCTGGAAACAGTCATGACCACGCTTCACGCCGGAGGAAAATTTGGCGGGGAGGGGTATAAAGTTTCCGGCGGGCTTCACGGCGTCGGCGCATCCGTTGTGAACGCGTTGTCCGTTTTTTGCCGTGCGGAAGTGCACCGGGACGGCGGGAAATATTTACAAGAATATTCCAAAGGCAAGAAAAAAGCCGCGGTCAAAAAACTTTCCGCCTCCAAACTCCACGGCACGATTATAACTTTCGAGCCGGACACTGAAATTTTTGGCGATATAAAATTTGACTGGCACACCATCGTAAACCACTTGCGCCAGCAGGCTTACCTCGTGAAGAAATTGAAAATTTCAATAATAGACGCGCGAGAATTCGACAACAAGAAGGGTTTGAATGAAGAAGACGTTTTTTATTTCCGGGAACTCGACATCGAGATGCCATCCGTTTCTTTCTACTTCGAAGGCGGACTTATATCGCTCGTAAAGTATTACAACAAGTTCCAGAAGCCGGTCCAAAATAATATTTTTTACGTGGAAAAAGAGCAGGACGGTGTCGGCGTGGAAGTCGCGCTCCAATACGTGGACGACATTTCGGACAGGATATTTCCGTTTGCAAACAATATTTACAATCCCGAGGGCGGTACGCATGTGACCGGTTTCAAGACCGCGCTCACGAGGACGCTCAATACTTACTGCAAGAAAAATGAGATGATGAAGGAGTCCGAAGGGGGGTTTACCGGGGAGGACGTGCTGGAAGGTCTTACTGCGGTCATCTCCGTCAAGCTCCGCGAGATACAGTTTGAAGGTCAGACCAAGGGCAAATTGGGTTCTATGGAAGCGCAGGGCGCGGTGGCCACTGTATTCGGTGAAGGCTTTGCTAATTTTCTCGAAGAAAATCCGGACGAAGCCAAGGCCATAATCAGCAAATCAATTTTGGCCCTCAAAGCGAGGAAGGCCGCCAAGGCCGCCAAGGATTCTGTGCTCCGGAAAGGGGCACTCGAAGGCATGACTCTTCCCGGCAAGCTCGCGGACTGCCAGACCAAGGACGCATCCGAGTCCGAGCTATTCATAGTGGAGGGAGATTCCGCCGGCGGCTCCGCCAAACAAGGCCGTGACCGTAGGACGCAGGCCATACTTCCGCTCCGCGGAAAAATCCTAAACGTAGAGCGCGCGCGTATCGACAAAATGCTCGCATCCAAAGAAGTGAAGTCTCTGGTCATCGCCCTTGGGACATCAATAGGGGATACTTTTGATATTGAAAAAATGCGTTACCATAAAATAATCATAGCGACCGACGCCGACGTGGACGGTTCGCACATCCGTACGCTTTTGCTCACGCTATTTTACAGATATTTCCGCGCCATCATAGATGCCGGCTATATTTACATTGCCCAGCCGCCGCTGTATAAAATAAAAAGAGGCAAAGAAATTTCCTACGCGTATACAGACGATGAAAAAATAAAAATTATCGGCAAGAATGCGGACGTGAGCGAGATACAAGAAGCCGAAGGTCCTGAGCCTGTCGAAGGATCGGAAGCTGAAGAAACTTCAGAAGTAAAAGCGAAATCAAACAAGATACACATCCAGCGCTTTAAAGGTTTGGGTGAAATGAATCCGGAAGAACTATGGGAGACGACCATGGACCCTGCAAATCGCGTGCTCAAGCGGGTAGACATCGGTGACGCGGAAGAAGCGAATAAAATTTTCGACATCCTCATGGGCTCCGAAGTCCCTCCGCGCAAATCCTTCATCCAGTCCAACGCCAAACTCGCCGAGATAGATATCTAGCATTTTTTCATGCCTAGAATTACTGTTTAGTTTTAATTTCTTCTACGAGTTTCGCAAGTAGCTCCTCTTTTGATATTTGTCCGAGTTGTCCGGCGTCGCGGGATTCGAGGGTTACTTTTCCGGTCTCAATTTCTTTGTCGCCGACAACTATCCAGTAAGGCATTTTCATATTTTTCGCGTCGCGGACTTTTCCACCGAGGTTGCCGTCGCTATCATCGAGCTCCGCGCGAATATTGTTTTCTTTTAGTATTTCAAAAACTCTCTTTGCATATTCGTTGTGATTTGTTCGTACGGGAATGACCTTAACCTGCACGGGGGAGAGCCAAAGAGGGAAAGCGCCGGCGTAGTGCTCTATGAGGACTCCGAGAAACCTGTCCGGCGAGCCGATCAATGCGCGGTGTATCATGACCGGTGTTTTTCTTGTTCCGTCTTCCGCCGCGTATTCAAGCTGGAAGCGCGCGGGTTGATTGAAGTCGAGCTGTATCGTGGATATCTGCCACTCGCGGCCGAGCGCGTCGACGGCCATGATGTCGATTTTTGGTCCATAGAAAGCGGCTTCGCCTAGAGCCTCCTTGTGCTCGATTTTTTTCTCCTGAAGAAGTTTGCGCATGATTGCCTGCGAGCGTTCCCAGACTTCATCGCTTCCCAGATACTTACCGGTGTTTTCCGGGTCTCGCAGGGAAAAGCGCATCCAGTACTTATCAAGTTTGTAAGTAGCGAGAGCGTCTTTGATAGCGTCCAAAATGCTCGAAATCTCAGATTCAATTTGGTCTTCTCGCGCAAAAATATGTCCGTCGTCTTGAGAAAATGCGCGCAAGCGGGTAAGTCCGGAAAGTTCCCCTGGGCGCTCGTCGCGGTACAATACCGCAAAATCAGAGTACCTGATGGGCAAATTCCGGTAGCTCCTGGGTTCGGAAGCGTATATTTGAGTATGTTGCGGGCAGTTCATCGGCTTTAGGAACATTTCATCCGCGACATATTGTGAGTGTACAGACAGCATATCAGCTTTATAGAGATCATAGTGGCCGGAAAGCTTGAAAAGTTCCGCCTTGTTGATGTTTGGAGTGTGGACTTCGCCAAAGCCGAGCCGGGCATTGAGTTCTCGGGAATAATTGATGATTGCATTCCGTATGATGTTGCCCTTGGGGGTGTAGAGCGGCATGCCGGAGCCGACGAGGTCGGAAAAAACAAGAAGGTGTTGTTCCCGCGCTATCTTTCGGTGGTCCCTTTTCTTGGCTTCCTCGCGCTGGTTTATGTAGGCATCCAACTCCTCTTTGGTGTTGAAAGCCAGCCCGTAAATGCGAGTAAGCATTTTATTTTTTTCATCACCGCGCCAGTAAGCTCCGGCGATACGGTCGAGCTTGAAACAGTCGGGCGAAACTTCTTTCATGTCTTCCACGTGTCCGCCCTTGCACAAATCCCAATAATTACCGGATTTATAAAAAGTAACTTTCTGGCCTTCTTTTGTGAATTCATCGATGAGCTCTTCTTTGTAAGTATTGCCGGGGTATTCTTTTTTTGCCTCCTCGCCAGAGAGCTCATGTTTTTCAAATTTGCTCCAGCTGGGCAAAATTTTCCGCATCATCTTTTCAATTTTTAGCAGATCCGTATCAGAGACAGGGGAGCTGAATTCAAAGTCGAAATAAAAACCGTTATCTATGGCCGGCCCTATGGTGCGCTTAGTGTCAGGATAGAGCTCCATGACCGCCGCAGCCAACAGATGCGCCAAAGAGTGCCTTGAATTGTCCAATTTATCAGTTTTTTCCATACAATGATATTACCACATTTAACTATTTTTAAAAGATTGTGGCGACTTGGGCAGCTTGCGGGCATACCCAAATCGTCAATTTTTACATACTGCGAACTACGCTACCAGCGTTCCACATGCGGCGTGATGTATGCCGTTGCCACGCTTTTCTGCGATGTAGTCGCCGGAGGGAACTGACCTTTCCAGGTCGCATCCCGGCCTTTGCGTGCACGGACAGGGACTCTGTACTGCGATTTCAGGAGGAACCACAAATCGGGTAACTCCGGGATTTTTTGCGAATGCATCCTTGACCCACGTGTCGAAATCCATTTCTAGTCTCCTTTTTGCGTAGAACACGAAAAGAACAGCAAAAGAACGAAAAACCCCCTTCACGACTGAAGGGGGTTTGGTGAGAAGCGATAGGTTTTTATTAAATCCCGTCACAACAGACCCCCTCCAGAGGAGTGGTAGTTGTGGTTGTTGTCGAGCTGATTTTGCAATTCCTGAATGCCATACCTTTAGCATAGTTCTTTGGGTTCCATGAGTCAAGCTTGAAAGGTAATATGATATAATTGGCTTATGAATTTTGAAGAAGGTAAATCCGCTTATCCTGTCGGCAAGCTACATGAACTTGAGGCAAATAAAGAGGCTCTGCCTGCTATTGAAGTAAAAAACAAAGTACTTTGGGTAAATCCCGACTTGGATATACCTTTTAAACTGAAAGTGGGAGAACCTACCAATCTTGGAATGTTTTTAACCAATGAAGTACAGGAAGGAGATAAAAAAATAAAAAACTTGGAAACAGCAACTCATCACAACAGGAGTGCATTGCTGGGCAGGGTAATTTTTGGAGAAAAAAAACGAGAAGGAAAAGATCGACAGTTATTCAGAGATATTGATATAAAAGGCACAGGATATGTGCTTTATCGCTCACCGGAATTTAGTGAACCTCGTCCTAATGTTGAGGCAATTAGATTTATGGGCCAGACAAGTTCTTTTGGGATTCTAGATGTAAAAGATGCGAATCACGATATGGGTATTGCTGAAACCTTTCACGAATACGGAGTAAGAGTTCATCGCGTGGTCGCAATAATTGAGTTAGAAGAAATAATCTACGAAGGAAAAAAAATTTCTATCGCAAAAGCAAAAGCAAAAGAACTAATCGATGATTCAGCGCAGCCAGTCTTAGAAGTGCGTGCTTTTGGAACTCATGCTAGATTGTTGGATGCTCATAGTGACAAGAATTCACTTAAAAATAGGGAACTTTTTATTGATGATGCACGGCTGCTGATAGCACAAGAATTGGGAGAAAATCCAGAAGAGTTTGATAATTTCAAATATGCTAAGTGGCTTGCAAAAACAATAGGAAAAAATGTTGGCTTAATGCATAAAAATGGATTTGTGCATAAATATTTGCCCCAAGGCCACAATATAACATTAGATGGTTGTCTAGTGGATTTCGATTCAGTGCAACACACGGGGTCTAGAAATAGCACAGAGTCTAAAAATGACTACCTCCAAGCAGGAGATGCCTTGCAAGACTTAATAAGAAGAATGGGAGGTTTGGATATTTCTCAACAAGCTGAAATTTTTTCAGAATATGACAATTCCTATTCTGCGTATAAGTCTGAACCAACAGACGAAGGCCTTTTAAGTAAAATAGAGGAAGCAAGTAGGAAATATCGATAAACTAAAGCGTAAATTTGCATTTTGGCTTACATATGCTACTATAACGCGTATGGTTGTACGAATGAGGCATACAAAATCGCATACGAAGAACCGGCGCTCGCACCACGCACTAAAGAGCACCAATTTTTCCGCGTGCGAAAATTGCAAAGCCCTCAAGCTGCGCCACAGCGTTTGCCTTACCTGCGGTTTTTACCGGGGCAAGAAAGTGCTGGATTTGGTGAAAAAGGCGGAGAAGAAGCAAAAAAAAGCGAAGGCGAAGGAAGTTCAGTCCCGTTAGAGGCCGCGGTCGACAGGGATTGAGCTATATGATGAATTATTTATTACGCATACTTTAAGTTGGGTATAGGTCAGGGTTTTAAGACATAAGACCGCGACCTGCCTCTAACGGGATGGCTAATCGGCACCTTTCAAGGTCAATAGTGCTCCAAACTCTTTTTGAATGGGATTTCGGCCCGGCAGATCAAAGGTCCGCCAATTCCGAGATTGAAATAAAAGATACTTTAAAAAGGAATCTGGTTGAATTCGCGCCCGGGTTCGAAGAGGATCCTTTTGCGTCCGCGCTTCTGGATTTGACGCTCAAGAAACGCGCGACCGTGGACGAGATAATAGAAAAAGCCGCTCCGGATTGGCCGCTCGATAAAATTTCGGTTATTGACCGCAATATTTTGCGTATCGGCCTGACCGAACTTCTTTTTGGCGATAGCAATGAGGTGCCCCCCAAGGTTGCCATCAACGAAGCCATCGAGCTCGCCAAGACTTTCGGCGGAGAGAATTCCGGCAAATTCGTGAACGGGGTTTTGGGCGCGGTCTATAAAGAAATCGGCGAGCCGGGCAAAGAACAGCAGAGCCGCAAGAAGAAAAAAGACGAGCCGGTGGACATATCCAAATTGCCTGTGGACAAAAAAGGCGGAGCGCTGGTGTATGCCAAAAAAGACGGCGCGGTGATGTTCGCGCTGGTGCATGACGTATTCGGCTACTGGACCATCTCCAAGGGCAGCATCGAGGAGGGCGAAAATGAGGAGCAGGCCACCATACGGGAGATAAAAGAAGAAATCGGCCTCGATATCCAAATAGAAGAAAAGCTGGGCGAGAACGAATATGTGGCGAGTCATCCCGAAAAGGGTAAGAGTTTAAAAAAAGTAGTGTACTTTCTGGCGCTAAGCGAATACAAAGAGCTCGTGCTCGAGAAATCCACCGGCCTAGACGGCGCGCGTTGGTTTCCGGTTTCCGCTATCCCGGACCTGCGCATCTACAACGATATAATCCCGCTCATAGGCAAGGCCGTGGAAATCATCAGCAGTAAAAAGTAGAAAATATAAAATCAAAAGCATGGTAAATTTTTCAGATTTTGAGGAAAAAATAAAGGTAAATTTTAAAAGCAAAGACCTTTTAAAGCAGGCTTTTATTCACCGTTCATATATCAACGAAAACGGGTCTTCCGCGCTTGCCCACAATGAGCGTCTGGAATTTTTGGGCGATGCGGTGCTGGAGCTTTCGGTTACCGACTTTCTTTATAAGAAGTATCCGAATCATACCGAAGGCGAGCTGACCGCGCTCCGGTCCGCTCTCGTGAACGCGGTTATAATTTCAAGCGTAGCGGAGAGCATCGGCATGAACGATTACCTCCTGTTATCCAAGGGCGAAGCAAAAGACCGGGGCAAGGCGCGGCAATACATACTGGCAAATACGTACGAAGCTCTCATCGGAGCGATTTATATGGATCAGGGTTATGACTCTGCGGACCTTTTTATCACAAAGACCCTTTTGCCAAGTACGGAAGAAATAGTGAATAAAAAGCTTTGGCGCGACGCGAAATCCTTGGTGCAGGAGAAAGCGCAGGAGTTTGTGCAGTGCACGCCGATGTACAAAGTCATGCAGGAGTCTGGTCCGGACCACGACAAGCATTTTACCGTTGGTATATATTTCAACACGGAGCAGATAGCGCTGGGTAAAGGCAAATCCAAACAAGAAGCGGAACAGGCGGCGGCGCTCCAGGCATTAAAATTAAAGAACTGGGCAGACTAGCCTCTTTTCTGTATGCGGCTCAAAACGCTTTCTTTAAACGGTTTTAAATCTTTTGCTCACAAAACGGCTTTGGAGTTTGAGAGCCCCATCGTGGCCATAGTGGGGCCGAACGGCAGTGGCAAATCCAATGTGGTGGAGGCGGTGCGTTTCGTTTTGGGCGAGCAGTCCATGAAGTCCATGCGCGGCAAGGGCGGCGCGGACCTTGTATTTAAGGGGTCCAAAAGTCTCGCTCGGGGCGCGCGCGCGTCCGTAATCGCTTATTTTAACAATGAAGATAAAATTTTCAAACTCTGGAACGACGCAGGAGAAGATATAAATTTAAATTACGATGTTATTTCCATCGCGCGGGAGGTTTACCCCGACGGAGTCAATAAATATATTTTGAACGGTTCCGAGGTTCGGCTCAAAGATATCCATGGCCTGCTCGCATCGGTCCACATCGGCTCTTCTGGGCACCACATAATTTCCCAAGGCGAGGCGGACAGGATATTGAATGCCTCGGCGCGCGACCGTAAAGAAATGGTGGAAGACGCTTTGGGTCTCCGGATATATCAGTATAAAATAAAAGAAAGCGAGAGAAAATTGGAGCGTACTGGCGAGAATATGAAAGAAGTGGGAATGCTTCGCCGTGAGAACGCGCCGCACCTTAAGTTTTTGGAGAAGCAAGTGGAAAAATTGGAGCGCGCCAAAGAAATGCGAAGCGAGCTTTCGGTGCTTTACGGGGAATATCTCAAAAAAGAAGAAGTTTATTTGGAAAGCACGAAGGCAGACCTTTCTTCGGAACATGAACGTTTGTCGGGCGAACTTCGGGAAGTGGGCGCGAAAATTTCTCAAACCGAAGATAACAACAAGGCTCCGGGTGGCAAGAAGATAGAAGAACTGCGCGCGGTGGAACAGAAGATAAATTCCTTGCGGGCGGAGAAGAACGAGCTCGAACGCAAGCTCGGGCGCATCGAGGGCACCATAGAGGCGGGGGAGAGAAAGGTCAAAGTTTCCGGCCGGTGCCCGATGTGCGGCAGCGCCATTGCCGAGACGGATCCAGAACAGTCGGAAAAAAAGCGCCATGAAGCTTTGGAGCTCGATGAACTAAAGAAAACACAGTCGGAAACTTTGTCGGAGATAAAGCGGGTAGAAAACGAAGAGCAGGCAAACGCCTTACTCGCGGACGGCTTCAAGCAGGACATAAACCTCGAAATGGAAGCTATGCGCGATCTCGAGCGTGAGAAATTTTCATGGAAAGTGCGGCAGCAAGAGGTGCATTCGGCGCTGGAAGTCGTCAAGATAAAAGAAGAAAATCTCCGGATACGCAAAAATGCATTTGAGAGCGAAATAAAAGAAGGCAGCGTGCTCTTGGGGGAGGATATCTTATTTTATAAAAACAAAGAGGTTGCTCTAACCGAAACAAACGGAACCCAGGAAGAGTTAAAGAAAAAAATTGAACGCATAAAAATAAAATTGGAAGACACCGGACTTGGCAACGGCGCGGAACTGATGAAAGAATTTGAAGCGGTCACCGAGCGGGATCAGTTTTTAGCAAAAGAGCTCGAAGATTTGGAGAAAAGCATCGAGTCTCTGAAGGCTCTGATTTTAGACCTCAAAGAAAAAATCGATACCGAATTTAAGGAGGGAGTAAAAAAGATAAATAAAGAGTTCCAAGAATTTTTTGCGATACTTTTCGGCGGCGGACATGCTGCGTTGTCTGTGGTTACGGAAATAAAAAGAAAGAGGCGAGCCGGCGCGGAGGAAGATGGGGAAGAAAACGCCGAAGTTTTTGAAGAGGAAGCAGAACCGGAGCAGGGCATAGAGATAAACGTGTCCTTGCCGCACAAGAAAGTAAAAGACCTGCACGCATTTTCGGGGGGCGAACGCTCGCTCACTTCCATCGCTCTTCTTTTCGCCATGTCTCAGGTAAATCCGCCGCCATTCCTCATATTGGATGAAACTGACGCCGCGCTCGACGAAGCTAATTCCCGTAAATACGGCGATATGCTCGAAAAACTTTCCAAGGCTTCCCAGCTCATCGTGGTGACTCACAACCGCGAAACTATGTCTCGCGCCGGTGTTCTTTACGGTGTTACAGTAGGTTCCGACGGCGCTTCCAAGCTTCTGTCAGTCAAGTTTGAAGAAGCCACCCAAATCGCGAAATAATTAAAAAGTACAGGTTGACACAATTACATATTATATGTATTGTTCAAATTAGGAGGTTCATCGCCATGGTGTCTGCTCGTAGGTTTTTCAGGTTCTGGAAGCTCTGGATTGAGCTTAGTAAGGCCAAGCTCACTCCAGAAAAAGAAGTCCAACTGTTCGAGAATACTCTCGCCCTCCTTGCCGGTAAGGCGAGAGTTGTGATGAGGGTCCGTTCTCTTCCTGAGTCCGAAGAGGACGAGCCTCCCCATCTTTGGGGGAGGAGCGAGGACGAGGACGGCCTAGTGCGCAGTTAGGCCGAACGCGCGCCCACACCATGAAGAAAAACTATGCCATGGTGTGGGCGAAGAGGTACAATCTAAGGGGCGACTTAGGCCCGTTAGGAGGAGTGAACCCACTGCTTCCGCGGGCCTTTCTCATCTCTACTGAGTAGTTTTATTAAACTTTATCTTGTCTTCTTTGCCTTCCGTAACTCGGTCAAGCTGGAACACGGAATTTTGATAAGTGGTATTTTTCTTTATATCCATCGAGCCGTCTTTCCAGAGTTTTACTTGGAGGAGCATGCCCTGCATGGTGGGTTTTGACCAGGACTGATCAAAGATAAAATTGCCCAAAGAGTAAGCAATAAAACTTTCTTTATAAATTTCCGTGTCTTGAGTTACGTGCGGGTGGTGACCGATGACGAGCTTGGCGCCGTTGTCTACCGCGCGATGAGCCAGATGTTCTTGCCGCGCATTGTGCGTGGTCTTGTATTCGTCACCCCAGTGGAAGGACACAATCAGGAAGTCTACCTGGCTCGCGGCATTTTGGATGATTTCATCAAAGCGTGGGTCGCTAGCCAAGAGCAGTCCGGCTTTTTCCGTGCCGGCTTCCATCCAAGCCGGCCCCACGTCCGAGAATCCGAGGTATCCTATTTTAGTGCTGTGCTTTTCGATAATAATCGGTTTCTCCGCTTCCGCCTCGCTCATGCCGCCACCGGTGTAAAGAATTTCGTTTTCTGTCAGGCGGGAGAGGGTATCAATGTACGCGCTCCGGCCCCAGTCGCCGACATGGTTGTTCGCGAGAGACAACACATCGAGCCCCGAGCCCGCGAGCGCGGGCACTACTCCCGGGTCCATCCGGAAAGAATATAAATTGCCACCGTCCACGCCTTGGTCCGAGGCCGTGCCTTCCAAGTTTGCGAAAGCGATATCGGAATTTTTCAGGAGCTTCGCGGGTATTTTTTCAAAAAGAGAAGAATAGTCATTGGCAAAATTTCTAACGACCGAGCTTCGCACTCCGCGGTCGAGCATCAAATCGCCCAAGAAAGAAAGAGTTACAAAAGAGGGTTCATATATAGGCGGCATGCCGACTTTTTCCTCTACCCAAGTGCGGGTCGCGTCGGTCTCGCCGCCGTAGTAAACATAACTGCCCAAATATTTTAAAATATTCTCGATATCTTTTTTGCGGTCCAGACTGCGCAGTAGCGTGATGCCTACGGGACGCGTACCGGATTCTCCCAAGGGCAGTTCGAATATGGCCACTCCGCTCTGAAGGGCGGCGTCCGTGTAGCCGCTCTTGCCACCCGCATAGCCCTCCTTGCCTAAAAATTGGCTGATATTGGACCAGTTGTGCTTGGATGCGGAGAAGCTACGCTTGGCAGTAATGTCAAAAAGTTCCCCGCGCTTTGCTTCAATGTAGCCCGCGAGCTTGAACAAATCCGCTGCGGTGGACTTATTGTTTGCGGACAGACCGCTCGGGTCTTCGTAAGAGGTCGAGGACATCATGAGCTGTTCCGCCTGCATATTCATCTTTTGGAGAAAATTGTCGCGCCCGAAGTGCTCCGCGAGCGCTTCTGCTGCATCGTTTGACGATTCCAATAGGAGGGGATATATGAGGTCTGTCGCTCTGATTTTTTCGCCGGCGCGCAGTTCGCCATTTTGGCCCAAGGTGGCGAGGGCGCGCTTGCTTACCGTCACGACGTCTTCACTTTTCGCAAGTTCGCTTGTGACCAGCGCCGTCATGAGCTTGGAGACTGAAGCCATGGGGAACTTAGTCTCTTGGTTTTTGGAAAGTATAACTTCTCCAGTCTTCAAATCGCCCACCAGAAACGCTTGCGCGCTTACTTTTGGCTGGACGCCTTCGCTTTTATTTATATAAAAATATTTTGCTTTGCCGGACTGATTTTCTTTGGGGGACATGGACCCCGCGAACAGTATGGTCTTTGTATTTTCGAGCGCGTTGCCGATTTTTAAAAACGAGAACAGGAAAGAAGAGACCAGCACCCCGAAAAGCACCGGTAAAGCGGTCCACGCGATTATTCTTTTATGTTTTCTTGCGAATTGCATATGGGTTTTACCCAAGTTCGGTTCTTAGGCCAATACGTAATCTATGGTCTTTCGTTCCAAATCTGCTTCCTTTACTTTTATTCTAACACGGTCGCCCAGGCGGTAGGACTGCTTGGTCTTTTGACCGGTAAAGGAAAGTTTTTTTTCATCAAAAATATAAAAATCATCATTCATATCCCGTACCCGCACCAACCCTTCGCATTTAGTGTGAACCTCTTCCACATACATTCCCCATTCTGTGATGCCGCTGACTACGCCGTCAAAATATTCTCCCTTGCGGGCAGACATGTATTCTACCTGCTTGTATTTTATGGAGGCGCGTTCTGCGTCGGAAGCGCGCTTCTCTTGCTCGCTCGCAACGAGCGACATCTTTTCATATTCCAGTAATTTATCGGCAGGAATTTTTTTTCCGTCCAAGTGGCTTTGGAGTAGTCTGTGCACCAATATGTCCGGATAGCGCCGTATAGGCGAAGTGAAGTGGGTATAATACTCGAAAGCGAGTCCGTAATGCCCAATATTTTTGGTGGAGTAAATGGCTTTGGCCATAGAGCGGATAACTGCCCGATGCACGGTATCTGCCATGGTGCCCGAGCTATCGATGTTTTTTAACAGTTTGTTTAGCTCATGGCTTGGAATGATGCCGTCCACCAAGGGCGCTTTGAGCCCCAGACTTCGCAGAAAGACCGCGAGATCCGCCATTTTTTCCCGGGAGGGTAGGTCGTGCACGCGGTAGATGGAAATATTTTCCGGCATGCCTTTTTTAAGGGACTTTTTATTTGAAAGAACTTCCGCGACTTGCCTGTTTGCCAGGAGCATGAACTCTTCTATTAGGCGGTTGGAATCGCCCCGTTGTTTTATTTCCACTTCGAGCGGAGTGCCATCAGGCGCGAGTACGAAACGGACTTCTTCTTGATCCAAAGATATAGCTCCTTTTTGGAATCGTTCCTCTGTGAGTTTTTTAGCCAAGCCGTTCAAAAGCGCTAGCTCTTTATGTAGAGGTGCCGACGCAGTCTTGATTGATTTTTCCGCTTCTTCATACGAAAATCTTTTTTGAGAATGTATGACCGTCTTGCCGAACCATTGCTCTTTGACCTGTGCATTTTTATCCAAAATAAATATGGCGCTCATGCACAGGCGGTCCTGGTCGGGGACCAGGGAACACAAGTCGTTTGATAGTACTTCCGGCAGCATCGGTATGGTCCGGTCTACGAGGTAGACCGAAGTTCCGCGTCCGCGCGCTTCTATATCGAGCAAGCTGTCGGGCCGGACGTAATGCGATACATCGGCTATATGTACGCCCAGTTCATACAAGCCCTCTCCTGTAGTCCTAAAAGACAGCGCGTCGTCGAAATCCTTGGCGTCTTTTGGGTCAATGGTAAAAGTAAGTATTTTGCGCATGTCCCGGCGGTCTTGATAATCCGATTCCCGGATGCCCGCTTCTTTTATTTTTCGCGCTTCGTTTTCCACTTTGGTCGGCAGTTCCGAGTCAAAGCCTTTCTCGATGGCGATGGCGTGCATTTCGGCGTTGTTGTCGCCCGGCATGCCGAGAATTTTTACCACTTTGCCTTCCGGCGCCTTGCGCGGGTCGGACCAGGAAACTATTTCTCCTAAAATCTTCTGGCCCGCCTTGGCTCCCTCTAGCATGGTGGGAGGTATCAAGATATCTGTGTACATTTTCGTGTCGTCCGGTTTGAGGAAAAATACTTTATTCTCTTCTTCCAGTACTCCCGCGAAACGGGTCTTCGAGCGGGTGATGACCCGGGTCACTTCCGCGGTCTGCCTGCCTGACCCCATAGGCCGGAGGGCTATTTCTACCATATCGCCGTGAAGGGCGGTATTTAAGTGCTTGTAGTCGACTTCGGGGTCTTTGCCCTTGTTTTTTTGGAGGCCCACGGCTACATAGCCCGTGCCTTTAGAGGTAATGGAAATGACGCCTTCCAGCCGATTGAGCTCTTTTTGTTTCTTCTTTTTCACCCTATCAATATAGCATAAAAACAACTTTAGTATTGCCTTTTAAATGTTTTATGCTAAGCTGTGCCTATGCTCAAAATAAGATTTCAGAGAATTGGCAGAAAAAACGACCCCTCTTTCCGGGCAGTTTTGACCGACTCCAAGAACAGCACCAAGAGCGGAAGATTTTTAGAGATACTGGGTACATATAATCCGAGAGGCAAAGAGGGCGCCAAGAGGACGCTCAAGACCGATAGGATAAAATACTGGATGAGTCAGGGAGCCAAGCCTTCCGAGACCATGCACAACTTTCTCGTGCACGATAAAATTATAGACGGCAAAAAAGTAAATGTTTTGCCCAAGAAAAGACCGACAGTCAAGCGCAAGGAACTCAAGGCGGCAAAATAGCCCCGAAGCAGAGCTATGCTCGCTACGGGGTAAATTTGCCTTATTTCTGTTTGAAATATTTTCGATCTTTAGTTATAATTACCGCATAGCAGTTTCGGGTCGTAATACTGCAAATTTAAATTAAAAATATAAAATACCGCACACCATGGAAGAAGCAGACAAGATATTTTTGGAATACGTGGTCAAGGCTCTCGTCGATAACCCGAACGATGTAAAAATCGATCGGACAGTGGACGAGATGGGCGTGTTAATCACACTCACGGTTAATCCTGCGGACATGGGCAAAATTATCGGACGCATGGGTAACACCGCCAAGGCTATCCGAACCCTTCTCCGCATTATCGGCATGAAGAACAACGCTCGCGTAAACCTGAAGATAAACGAGCCGGCCGGAGGTATGAGGGAAGAGGGTCATATGGGAGGCAGCAACATGTCTCAGGGACCTACGCTCAAGACCGTCGACCAAGCAATGGAAGATTTGAAAGGAATATAGTTTTTAAAAACAAAAAAGCGCCTACCGGCGCTTTTTTGTTTTGAGATTTTCCAATATTATGGTATCTTATTTTTTGGTAGACAGTTCCTTAGCCACTCCACGGCATTGTTGTAGCGGTCAAAGAACTGCCTGCGAATATTTAAGGGGGAGAAACACTTGAAAGACTTTCTGGCATGGCTTTATGATGCGGACACTGCGAGGGGAGCAATCGCCATCGTTCTCACCATCATTCTCGCAACGGCGGGATATGCGGCGATGATGCTGGCCTCGGTGCAATACCGAGATCGTATTGTCTCCCGCGCGACTCAGTCACAACCCTGAGTTCGCAACCACCATCACCTGGCCGGCGTCGTTCGCGACGCCGGCTATTCTCATTTTAAATAGTGTGTTATAACTTAAAAATGCGTTTCCATATAATTACAATTTTTCCGGAGATGTTTGATTCTTATCTTAGGGAATCGATTTTAGGGCGGGCAATCAAAGACAAAAAGATTTCCATAAAATTTTACAATCCCATGAGTTTCTGCAAGCCCAAGGAGCGGGTGGACGGCAGGCCGTACGGGGGAGGTCCCGGCATGGTCCTGCGTCCGGAGTTTTTCTTGAAAGCCTTTTTGAAAATAAAAATCATAGACAAAAAGAAGACCAAAATAATTTTATTTTCTCCCGCCGGTAAAAAATTTACTACCGACTACGCAAAAGTGGCCGCAAAAAAATACACGGATATAATTATGATTTCCGGCCGCTATGAGGGTATAGATGCGCGGGTGCAAAAAATTCTAAAAGCCGAAGAAATTTCAGTAGGGGACTATGTGCTCACGGGCGGAGAAATTCCGGCTATGATTTTAATCGACTCCATCTCCCGCCAAGTGCCGGGTATATTGGGCAAATACGAATCCCTAGAAGAGGAGCGCGTATCCTCGAGCGAGGTTTATACTCGCCCGGAAGTCTTAAAACACAAAGGCAAAAATTACAAAGTTCCGAAAGTTCTGCTTTCAGGCAATCACAAACTGATAGACGAGTGGAAAAATAAAACAAAGAAGTAACGTTTTAGCTATGCAGTTGAGGGCTAAACTCAAGGTTATTTAGACGAGGTAGGGTATAATGTTGGCACATGAAAAAAGCCATATTAATCGTTTTGGGTCTTGTTGTTTTGGGAGTAGGAGGATACCACCTTCTTAATCCTTGGGCGGCTTACGACAGGAGTGAGCTAGCCAAAGCCGGATATCCACCACAACAAAGCCCACAAATAAATACTGACCTCGCTTACGCGCGAGTGGAGGGAGAAATTTATTCAGATGCTCATAATGGAAATTATACCGGCATATGTAATTCTCCTAAGATGGTTGAAATTAAAAATCACATAACAAGCCTGGGTAATTTTACTGTAGCGTGTAATGAAAGTAAAACAGCTTGGGCAACATTCGTTACCCTGAATGGCAATGATGAGCGCTATTGGTGTGGAGATAGCAAAGGGAATAGGGCGGGTTGGGAAGAAAAATCTGCGAATTTTAATATAACTACCTCTTGTGTCGGGGAAGATATAAATTCTTCGGTTCCGGTTTCCATAGAAGCACACTGCGAGGCAATAACTCACATACCAGGTGCCTACCCTTGCAATCCTTCCCCAAATAATAAGTGGATTATTTATGCCAGTGACGATGGCTTGAAGTTAATTGATGTGGCAACAGGTAAAACCACGTTGTTTTCAAAATCGCCAGATGACCGCGCCCTTGCTTGGTTTTCCGATTCACAAAGGGTTTTGGGATTTGTCGGATCTTTTCCGTTTTCAGAGTGCGCGTTTAATCCGCCCTATAGTTGTCCGCCAGACTCGAGATCCATAGTGATTTGGGATATAAAGTCAGAAACATACAATAAAATTGCAGTGAAAACTCCACCCTTATCATACGATTTAGAATGGATAGCACCAGATCATACCGCACGGATATCTGCTAGGGCCACAGATGGAACCGAAGGTGATGCTTATTACTACACTTTAGACATAGATAATAAATCAGTTTTATTGTCTGGAGATTATCACTGGAAACCCCTCCTTCCTGCTCAAGCAGGGCTTCCACCCCTAGTTGAAGCCAAACGTCAAGCTATTTATCAAGCAGCAATTTCGAAAGATTATGATAAATTAGTAGCAGAGGCAGAAGGAGCAGAAGAAGTTCTAGATTCTCTCTCAAGATAAAAAAGAAGACGTCTTTAAATTTACCCCGCCTCTTTTGAAGGCTCCTTATCTACGAAATGATTATCCGGATTCTGATTACACCTTGTATCATTGGCCAGCTCGACTTGAGCGAGCTTTAACTGATGAAGAGTATGAAAACGTGAGATCCACGGGTGATGCTTTTGGTGCTGGCGGCTATCAAATAATCATAACCAAAGATGGAAAATGGATCTCTTTTGGGTATGATATATAAAAGTATTTCCGTTTCCCCAGATAAAGTTTGACAAAAGAGGGCAAATAGAGTAGTCTCAACTTTGATTCACAGATTGAGTATCGGATGCAATCTCTTTATTAAAAGCTTATACAATAAGCATAATTAATGTTATCCGATTAAGAGTGTCCTAAGAAGTAAAGGAAAAGCATATTTTCGCTGTTTTTCTTTTATTTTTTGCGCTTTTTCGGGTTAAAGCCATATGCAAAAAGATAAAGTGCGTCCGAAGAAGTATTTTAGCAGATACAAAAAACCTCTCGTTCCGTTCCCAAATTTGATTGAGTCTCAGCAGAAGAGCTTCAAATGGCTGGTAGAGCAAGGCATCGCGGAAATCTTTAAAGAGTTCTCACCAATCGCGGATTATTCCGGCAAAAAGTTCGTGCTCGAATTTACTTCTTTCTCTCTTTCCGAATCCAAGACCGACGAAAATGATTCCAAGGTCAACAAGCTCTCTTACCAAGGGCTAATCAAGGCGCGCGTCAAGCTTTCCAATAAAATTCTCGGCACCGTAAAGGAGCAGGAGATTTTCATGTCGGAGCTGCCTTTGATGACACCCCACGGTACTTTCATCATCAACGGCGTAGAGCGCGTTATCGTGCCCCAGCTTGCGCGAAGTTTCGGCGTATTTTTCACCCAAAGCGAAACCAAAGGACAGAAATATTTCGGAGCGAAAATTATCCCTGCCCGCGGAGTCTGGATAGAGATAGAGTCCGAAGCGGATGGCGGCATATACATACGCATAGACAAAAAGCGAAAATTTCCCGCCACCGCGCTTTTGCGCGCATTGGGCTACGCGACCGACGAAGCCATAATCGAGGCCTTTCGCAAGAATGAATTTGCGGAAAGTGCGCTCAAGAATTCTTTCGCCAAAGAAAGCTCCAAGGCCGCAGTGGATTCTTATATCGAGATATACAAGCGTCTGCGCGACGGAGATATGGCGACCGCGGAAAACGCCAAAGAATTCATCCACTCTCTGTTTACTTCGGAGCGCTATGACCTCTCGCCGGTAGGACGTTTTCGGTTCAATCAGCGCTTTAACAAGCCAACCGATGAGGCCGAACTTGCCCGCAGGGTTATTTCCAAAGAAGACCTGGTAACGGTAATTTCAAATATCATAACTTTAAACAATACTCCCGACGCTGAAGCGGACGATATTGACCACTTGGGCCAGAGGCGCGTGCGTTTTGTGGGTGAAATCCTGCAACAGAAGATTCGGACGGGTATGATGCAAATCAAGCGCAATATTCAGGACCGCATGTCTATTATTGATGTGGACACCGCTATGCCGATACAGATCATCAACCAACGGCCGCTCCAAGCGCGTATAAAAGAATTTTTCACGACCAACCAGCTTTCGCAGTTCATGGCGCAGGAAAACGTGCTTTACGAAATAGAGCATTTGCGCACTCTCTCGGCTCTCGGGCCCGGGGGATTGACGCGAGAGAGGGCGGGGCTCGAAGTGCGCGATGTGCATCCTTCGCACTACGGCCGCGTCTGCCCCATCCATACTCCGGAAGGACCGAACATAGGTCTTATTCTTCACCTTTCCACTTATGCGAAAATAAACGATTTTGGAATTATTGAAACTCCGTACGTAAGAGTTAAGAAAGGGAAAATTACCGGCGAGATAGTTTATTTGAACGCTCTGGAAGAAGAGCAGTACAATATCGCGCATGCCGGTATTCCTTATGATGAAGAGGGCAAGATAACAAAAGAAAAAGTAGAAGCCAGAATTAAGACCGAGCCGGGTATGGTGGCGCGTGACGAAGTGGATTTCATAGACGTGGCGCCGAATCAGGCCTTTTCCATAGCGACCTCGATGATTCCGTTCCTGGAACATAACAACGCAAACCGCGCACTCATGGGCTCCAACATGCAGAAACAGGCAGTGCCCTGCGTGTTGCCGGAAATGCCATTGGTGGCTACCGGAGTAGAAGAGCTTGCTTCCCGCGATTCCGGCCGGCTGGTCATAGCTCTCGAAGACGGCGTGGTCAAATACGTGGATGCTAAAAAGATCGTGTTGGAAGGGAAAAAAGAACACACGTACACTTTGGTAAATTTCCTCCGCAATAACAACTTTGCGGTATTCCATCAGCGCCCGCTGGTAGACGTGGGAGATAAGGTAAAGAAAGGTGATGTCTTGGCGGATACGTCGAGTACGGTAAACGGACAGATATCCCTCGGGCAGAATATTTTCGTGGCCTTCTTGTCTTGGTCCGGTTCCACTTACGAAGACGCTATCATTGTTTCCGAACGACTGGTCAAGAACAGCAAGTTCACGTCCGTTTACGTCGAAGAATTTACCTGCGTGGTTCGGGATACTAAACTCGGGCCTGAAATAACCACCAGAGATATTCCGAACGTTGGCGAACTCAAGCTAAAAGATTTGGATGAAGACGGCGTTGTCCGCATCGGAGCGGAAGTGCGCGAAAACGATATATTGGTCGGCAAAATCACACCTAAGGGCGAGACGGAGCTCACACCGGAAGAACGCCTCCTCCGCTCCATATTTGCGGAAAAAGCCCGTGATGTTAAGGATACATCGCTACGTATGGAGCACGGCAAGCGCGGACGCATCATCGGGGTCAAAATCTTTTCCCGAGACCTCGGCCATACGCTTGAAGCGGGCATTATAAAGAAAATAGTTATTGAAGTTGCGCAGATAAGAAATATTTCCGTCGGCGACAAGCTTTCAGGCCGTCACGGTAACAAAGGAGTCATCTCCACGATTTTGCCGGAAGAAGATATGCCCTACACGGCAGACGGTACCCCGGTGGACATAATCTTGTCTCCTTTGGGCGTGCCTTCCAGAATGAACCTGGGTCAGATACTTGAGATGCATCTCGGAATGGCCGCGAACACTCTCGGCTACCAAGCAATCGTGCCTCCGTTTTTAGGTGCTCGGCATGAAGAAATAATGGAAGAACTTAAAAAAGCGGGAATTCCGGAAAGCGGCAAGGTAAAACTTTTTGACGGACGCACCGGCGAGAAATTCAAACAGGATGTCGCTATAGGGTATATGTACATGTTGAAGCTTCACCACATGGTGGAAGACAAGATACACATGCGTTCCATCGGTCCCTACTCGCTCATCACTCAGCAGCCGCTAGGAGGTAAGGCGCAGGGCGGAGGTCAGAGATTCGGAGAAATGGAAGTCTGGGCTTTGGAAGGTTACGGCGCGGCATACACTTTGCGCGAAATGTTGACCATCAAGTCGGACGATATTTTGGGACGCTCGGCTACGTTTGATTCGATAATCAAGAATGAACCGATACGGCCGCCAAATTCTCCCGCATCCTTCAACGTCCTCTTAAATTATTTGCGAGGCCTCGCGCTTGATGTGGATTTGAAAAAATCCAAAGACAGCGTCGAGAAATAATCTAACCGAACCATAACCATATGAAAACTTTAAACACAACTGAATTTGACCAAATAGCGATACGCCTCGCATCACCCGAGCAAATCAAGGAATGGTCTTTTGGCGAAGTCACCAAGCCCGAGACCATAAATTACCGCACCGGCAGATCCGAGCGCGGAGGTCTTTTCGACGAAAAGATCTTCGGGCCGGAAAAAGATTATGAATGCTATTGCGGAAAGTACCGCCGCATACGTTATAAAGACATTGTCTGCGAGAAATGCGGAGTGGAAGTAACCCGTTCCATCGTGCGCCGTGAGCGCATGGGCCACATAGAATTGGCGACTCCAGTGTCACACATTTGGTTTTTACGCGGAGTGCCTTCCCGGATGAGCATACTTTTGAATATTTCCGTCTCCGACTTGGAGAAGGTCATATACTTTGCCGGTTATATAATCACCAAGGTTCACGAGAGTGAAAAAGAAGACATTCTTTCGAGTTTGGATAAAGAATATAAATCCAAGCTAAAGAATTCCGCGGACGACGACACACGCGAAAAATTGAAAAGCCTCCTTTCAATCACTAAAAAGGAAATCGGGGAAATTTATGAAGGTAAAGTTTTAAACGAAATATCTTTTCACCACTACTCGCTCAAATACGGCACCTGTTTTGAAGCGGCCATCGGCGCGGAAGCCATCTATTCTATTTTCAAGAATCTGGATTTGGGTAAACTCAAAATTCTGACAGATAAAATGCTCGAAAAAGCTAGCGCCGCAGAGAGGGAGAAATTACAGAAAAGACTGTCCTTAATACGCGCCATGACCTATTCCGGCATTCGTCCGGAATGGATGTTCCTTACGGTGATTCCGGTTATTCCGCCGGTGCTCCGGCCTATGGTTGCCTTGGACGGCGGACGGCATGCTACGAGTGACTTAAACGACCTGTATCGCCGGGTTATCAACCGAAATAACCGCTTAAAAAAACTTAAGGAAATAAATGCTCCGGACGTAATTCTAAGAAACGAAAAAAGAATAATCCAGGAAGCGGTGGATGCGCTCATAGACAACTCCATCGCCAAGCAAAACGACTCTGCGGCGATGAGCCAGTCTCAGAAACGTCCCCTTAAATCCCTTTCCGACAACCTCAAATCCAAACAAGGATTGTTTCGGCAGAACCTTCTCGGTAAGCGCGTGGATTATTCCGGACGAAGCGTCATCGTCGTTGGTCCTGAGCTTAAACTAAACCAGTGTGGATTGCCGAAGCACATGGCGCTAGAGCTTTTCCGTCCTTTTGTAATTTCCAAGATTTTGCAGGCGGAGCTCGCTTTCAATATTCGCGGCGCAAACAAGCTCATAGAAGAGCGTACGCCCGAAGTCTGGGCCATGCTCGAAGAAGTGATTCAGGGCAAATATGTCCTCCTAAACCGCGCGCCGACCCTGCACCGTTTGGGTATTCAGGCATTTAATCCGGTTTTGATTGAAGGCAATGCCATCCAGATTCACCCGTTGGTATGTCAGGCTTTCAACGCCGACTTCGACGGAGACCAGATGGCGGTATACGTGCCGCTTCTGGATGAAGCGCAGTGGGAAGCCAAAGAACTTATGGCAGCAAACAAAAATTTGCTCAAGCCTCAGAACGGCGACCCCATAGTGAACCCGCGCATGGATATGGTGCTTGGAGCTTACTGGATGACCAAGTCCGTGGACGGAGAAGAAGGCGAGGGTAAATATTTCTCCAGCCCCAACACGGCCATTACCGCTCATGACTACGACGTGGTAACTTTGCGCGCAAAAATAAAAGTGCTCGCGACCGACAGCCATAAATACCGAAAATTTGACGGAGGAATTTTTGAGACTACCGTGGGCCGGCTCTTGTTCAACAGTATCCTGCCTTCCGACTTTGCGTTCGTAAACGAAGAAATGAACCAGAAAAGACTTTCATCGCTTTTAGATGAACTTATAGTGCATGCGGGCGTGGACAGTACGCCGCCAGTCCTAGACAAGATTAAAGAATTTGGCTTCCGCTACTCGACCGTGTCCGGAACCACTTGGGGACTCGACAACGTGCGCGTCGCGCCGGAGAAACCCGTCATCGTGGAGCGGGGCAAGAAACAAGAAGAGGAAATTATCGCGCAATGGAACGACGGTCTTTTGTCCGAGGAGGAAAAATACCAAAAAATAATCGAAGTTTGGACGCAGGCCAAAAAAGACCTGGAAAAAGTTTTACCGAAAACCTTGGACAAGAACAGCTCCACTTACGACCTGTTTACTTCCGGAGCTCGCGGTACGATGGCATCCTTAACCCAGATGATAGGTATGATCGGTCTTATTCAGAACAACCAGGGTAAAATCTTGGAATTCCCAGTCATCCCTTGTTACCAGGAAGGACTTTCGCCAATCGAATACTTCATCATCACGCACGGAGCCCGTAAAGGAGCTTCGGACACCGCACTCAACACCGCCAAAGCCGGATACCTGACGCGCAGACTTGTGGATGTGGCGCACGATGTTGTTATTACCGAAGATGATTGCGGCGGCAAGGAGGGTATTGTTGTCAGCCGAGAAAATATATCCGGTATCGAGATTGCGCTTTCCAAGAACATAAGAGGGCGCGTATTGGCGGCGGATTTGAAAGACGCCAAAGGCAGTGTGGCGTACAAACGCGGTTTTCTAGTAACCAAAGAAGAAGCTTACAATATAGAAGGCGCCGGCTTTGAAGAAGTCTTTGTGCGCTCGCCCTTGACCTGTAAAACAGTACACGGGCTGTGTGTAATGTGCTACGGGCTTGACCTAGGACGCAATGTCTTGGTTCAAAAAGGGGAGGCCATCGGAATCATCGCGGCACAAGCCATCGGCGAGCCGGGTACTCAGCTGACACTGCGAACCTTCCACGCGGGAGGCGTCGCCGGCACCGACATCACCACCGGTTTGCCTCGTGTTGAGGAAATCTTCGAAAGACGTACGCCTAAAAATCCGGCCATAATTTCCGAGACTGAAGGGGAGGTGCTGGAAGTGAAAGCTAACGATAAAAAAGAAAAGGTTATCAAAGTTCTTTCGGACAGCAAAGCTGATGGTAAGAAAAACGAGATGGAGTATATCGTGCCTTTCCGTCGCACTCCGCTGGTGAAAGCTGGGGATAAAGTCGTAAAAGGCGAGCTTCTGACCGACGGCTCTGCGGATATCGCGGAAATGTTCCGCTTGGGCGGCAAAGAACAGGTTGAAAAATACATTATTGAAGAAATAAACAAAGTTTACGAATTGCAAAGCGCTTCCATTTCCCGAAAACATACGGAAATAATCATCCGTCAGATGTTCTCGCGCCGGAAAATAAAAGACGCGGGCGAAACCAACTTCTCAATTGGCGACATCGTGGAAAACACTGCCTTCATCGAGGAAAACAGGCGAGTGGCGGCGGAAGGTATGTCCGAAGCCAAAGCGGAAATAGTTGTTCTCGGTATTACGGAAGTCTCTCTCCGGACCAAGAGCTGGCTGTCTGCGGCGTCCTTCCAGAATACAAACCGCGTGCTTATCGAAAACGCCATCAAAGGGGGAGTGGATGACCTGCGCGGACTAAAAGAAAACGTCATCATCGGCCGGCTTATTCCTGCCGGTACCGGATTCAAGAGTAAAATTACTACGGCGCAAGAATAACAGAGTCAAATTATATGGACTCTCCAGTACAAAAAATTAAGGAGAGATTGGGAATCGAGGAAATAGTCTCTTCTTACATAAAGCTGGAACGAGCGGGAGCCAATCTGAAGGCCCGATGCCCTTTTCACAATGAGAAAACCCCGTCCTTTTTCCTGTCACCTGACCGCGGCACATACTATTGTTTCGGCTGCGGCGCGTCCGGAGATATTTTCACGTTTGTGGAACAATTTGAAGGCCTGGATTTCAAGGGAGCATTAAAACTACTTGCGGATCGAGCCGGAATTCCTCTTGAAGTTTATACTCCTCAAAGGAAAGAAGCTGAGAGCGAAAAAGAAAAGTTGTTCAGGGCGATGGAAGATTCTACAATATTTTTTGAAAACAATCTCCAAAACCGCAAAGAAGTACTGGAGTATCTGAAAGTTAGAGGGATAAATGAAAAAAGCATAAAGGATTTCAGAATCGGATTCGCGGATCCGGAATGGCGCAAGTTATACGAGTATCTGAGATCTAAAAATTTTACCGACCAGGAGATAGAACGGGCTGGCCTCGGCAAAAAACCTGACGATAAAAGCAAGGGAATGTATGACAGATTTCGAGGCCGGATAATGTTTCCGATAATGGATTCCGGAGGCCGAGTCGTGGCTTTTTCCGGGAGAATATTTGTTGAGGATGAAAAATCAGCTAAGTATTTAAACAGTCCGGAGACACCTATCTTTAAAAAACACGCTGTTCTTTACGGCATAAACAAAGCGAAAGAGGCTATCCGCAAGCACAATATTTCCGTTTTAGTGGAAGGACAAATGGATCTCATATTGTCGCACCAGACAGGATACCGCTTTGCCGTAGCGACTTCAGGCACAGCCCTGTCGGAATCAACCATCTCCAATGAGAATATCGTGTCCAATCTTGGGCTTGTAAGACGTTTGTCTTCGAATATAGTGCTTGCTTTCGATGCCGACAAGGCAGGGGCTAAAGCTACCATCCGTGCCGGAAAAATTGCGCTATCTCTCGGCATGGATGTGAAAGTTGCCGAAATGCCGGAAGGAATCGATCCCGCGGATCTGATTTCCAAAAACGGGGCAGATAATTGGAAAGAAGCGATAAAAGACTCGAAACACATAGTCGAATTTTTGTTAGCAAAAGTAATCAAAGAGGCGGAAGGAGATTCTCATAAAATAAGTAGAAAAGTACAAGAAGAGCTCTTGCCTTTTGTGGACGCCCTCAGTAAAGCTTCGGAAAAAACTTATTTTTTAAAAAAAATAAGCGCGGAAACCTCAATCCAAGAACAATTCCTACTGGAAGACCTTAAAAAAGTAGAACAAGATTTGAGATACGAGAAAGAAGAAATCATGGAGGCAAGAGAAGCCGAGAAGAAGCTCTACCGCAGAGATTATATCATCAGGAAGCTCCTGGGTATCATCCTCTGGCAGAGAAGCTTGAAAGAAAGCGTGGACGTTTCGGCTATGTTAAAGGAGATAGAGGTTTTGACCGGAAAAACGGAAGCAGAATTACTAAAAGAAATCGATCTATCGCCCCACGATCTCATATACGAGGCGGAAGTTTTTTACCACAGCCTCGATTTGATGAAAAAAGACGGAGAGGAAATGCTCCTAAACCTAAAGGAAGAAATTTTAAAAGAGGAATTGTCGGCAAAAATGCGCGAGCTTTATTTCGCTGAAGAGAAAAAAGATCAGATCCTCGCCGCGCAAATTTTTAAAGAATGCCAGATATTGAATAAAAAGCTTGAGGAAATTAAAAATGGTCGCATAAAAGTCATATAAAAATTAACAAACAAAACAATGAAAAAAGCAAAAACAAAAACAAAAAAACCGGTGAAGAAAATAGGGAAAAAGAAGCCCGTTAATCGAAAAAAAGTCCAGAAAAAACCAACCAAAAAGGCGGTCCGAAAACCCGCGCCCAAAACCAAAGCTAAAAAAACAACGGCATCCGGAAAAAAGACAGAAAATCTGACGCGCTTGGCGGACGCACTCATCGAGAAGGGCAAAAAGCGCGGTTTCATAACTTATGACGAGATATTAAAAACTTTTCCGGACATAGAGAACAATATTCTTTTTTTGGATGAACTTTATGAGAAATTTTCAGTGGCCGGTGTGGACGTGCTGGAAGGCGGCAATTTGCTAAATCTGGATTTGGATGTTACCGCCAAGGATCTCGGCCGGGAGGGCATGCATGATTCCATTCAAATGTATCTAAAGGAGATTGGCCAGTATCCGCTGATTCACGCGGTGGATGAACGGGATTTGGCAAAGCGCATAGAGAAAGGCGACCAGGAAGCGAAAAACCTTTTGGCCCGCGCAAACCTGCGGCTTGTGGTGTCTATTGCCAAGAAATATGTCGGCCGGTCCGCGAACTTGACCTTGCTCGACCTTATCCAGGAAGGCAATCTAGGCTTGTTTAAGGCGGTGGAAAAATTTGATTGGACGAAGGGCTATAAATTTTCCACGTACGCTACCTGGTGGATACGCCAGTCCATCACACGCGCCTTGGCCGACCAGTCCCGCACTATCCGTATTCCGGTGCATATGGTGGAGACGATTTCCAAGTACAAGCAGACCCACCGCAGACTCAGTCAGGACTTGGGCCGGGAGCCGCTCGCGGAAGAAATCGCGACAGAGATGGGCATTCCCGTGGAAAAAGTGCATGTTATCGAGAATATTTCCCAAGACACGGTGTCGCTCGAACAGCCGGTTGGGGATGACGACGATAAATCCACTCTTGAGAATTTTATTCCCGATGAAAAAATACTCCGTCCCGACCAGGAATCTTCCCGCCGCATTCTCTCCGACCAGATACGGGAAGTGCTGGACGAGTTGAATCCCAAAGAAAGAAAAATTCTTGAAATGCGCTACGGATTGCTAGACGGCATACAGCATACACTTGAAAGAGTGGGGGAAGAATTTGGGGTCACTCGCGAACGCATACGCCAGATTGAAGCCAAGGTACACGAAAAACTCCGTCAGCACGAAAAAATCTCGCGCTTGAAAAATTATTTTGACTAGACAATATTTAAAATAAAAAAATCCCCCTAGGGGGATTTTTTTATTAAGCCAATCGCGAGTTATTGCTGGGGAGTTGAGAATACTTTGTCGGCGTATTTCCAGAAAGCTTCATTGCCGCCCAGTTCCCATGCGCATTCGGTCTCTTCCGCTTTTTTGGGAGCGTTTGGATGAAGCTGGGGGATAGGATAGTGGCGGTAAACCCAGGCAACTTTACCCTCGCTTTGTTCAATCACTTGATGCATGGTGTTGTGGAATACTTTGCAATAAGGGCAGTCCAAGTCCGAATACTCGACTATGATTATTTCTGAATTTATATCTCCCACGATATGGTCGTCCGGAGAAACCGGCCGCATCTCGGTGGCCATAGGCGTTTTTTCGCTTCCGCGTATTTCGGTTAATTGTTCCAGGACTGCCTCCAGCGGGCGAGCACCATTGATTATATCTACAGGCTCTCCATTTTTAAATATCACGGAAAAAGGAGTGCCTCGTTCCGGCTGATCCAGTCCCGCTTTTAATCCGTCCGCTATATCCGCATCAACCTTGGCTTTAAATTTGCCGCTTTCCACGCAAGAATTGAACTTTTTGACATTGAGTCCGATCTGCTTGGCTATGGGTGTAGGGCCTGCCGGTGCGGAAGTTCCGCGTAGCATTATTGCGCCCGCTATCATGGCTCCGGCAAGGAGAATGGCCGCTACTATGGGCTTTTGGTCGTTTTGCATAATTTTCTTGATTTATTTACGTTCTAATTTACCCAGTATAGCATTTTTTCGGAGCATGGTATAATCACAGGGTATAAACAAACCTGTCTCATGGTCGTAAGGCGGGCCGATTTTAAAAGTCATTCGTCCTTTAATGGACCAATAAATATTATGTGTGGACATGGAAAATGCGGAAAATGTGGTGTCATGATGGTTGTTAAGTGCCTTGTCTTGATAGGCGCTTTGAATTGGGGTCTTGTTGGTATAGGCATGCTCATGGGCTTAGGCGGCTGGAACGTCGTTGGCAGACTTCTAGGCGCTTGGCCAATGGTAGAAGCGATCGTTTACATTTTAGTGGGTGTTGCCGCGATTGTGAAAATAGTTGGCTGCAAGTGCGGTACCTGCAAAGGTGTGTGTGAAGACAAAGGCGATATGGGTGCAAATATGGGCCAGAAGATGTAATTTTGATGCAGTTTTTAGAAAAAGCGTCCGGAGCATTGCTCGGGGCGCTTTTTCGTTGCATTTCCGTCCCAAAATGCTATATTTAAGGGAATCTATGACTCACCTAGGTGACATCATTTTCAATGTTTTCATGTTTGCTTCTGTGTACGCGCAGGTGTTTTTATTCGTTACTTTTCTGGAAAACCGGAAAAAATTTAGTATAAGAGGCGCGGGGGTTAAACTTGGCGCATATCCTGCCGTTACTATCATCATTCCTTGCTGGAATGAAGAGCGCACTCTTGGCACAACCGTCGAATCGCTCCTACACCTTGATTATCCAAAAGAGTGCTTGAAGATACTCATAGTGGATGACGGCTCTACGGACAATACTTGGCAGGAGATACTGAAATGGAAAGATTACCCAAACATAAGTATTTTTCGCAAAGATAACGGCGGCAAGCATACCGCACTCAATTTGGGCATCTCGCACGTAAAGACCGAATTCGTGGGCTGCCTGGACGCTGACTCCAGGGCTCACCCGGAGGCACTAGTGCGCATCATGAGTTATTTTGAACGTGACCCTTCGGTCATGTCCGTGGCGCCGTCGGTCTTGGCGATAAAATCGGGAAATATCTTGCAGGACGCTCAACGACATGAATACTATGTCGGAGCTTTCATTAAAAAAGTGTTAAGCCTGTTTGGGGGTATATATGTGGTTCCGGGACCCTTGACCATTTTCAGGAAAGAAGTGTTCGACAAACTGGGGCTTTATCGGCATGCTTACAATACCGAAGATTTGGAAATTACTTACCGTATGCAGAAAAATAAATACAAAATAGAACAATGCCACGATGCTTATGTTTATACAAATACTCCTCCGACAATTCGCAAACTACACAAACAAAGGGTTCGCTGGATTTACGGCACCATCAACAATCTGATGGACTACAAGGGCCTATTATTCAAAAAGCATCATGGTAATTTTTCATTTTTTACCCTGCCTTCGGTTGTCGTTTCGATTCTGACCGTGAGCTTTATTTTCGCCCGTGTTACTTACAGCATGGGGGATTACCTGTATTCTAAATTCATGGAATTTAAAATAACCGGCCTGTATGCAGTCCAAAGCCCGGCTTTTTTCGATCCTTTCTTCATAAACACAAAAGCCGTCTTTTTCATCGGCGTCTTGTCCTACCTTTTCACAATATTTGCCATAACCATGGGTAGAAAAATGGTGGAGGGCAAGTGGCGCTTTTCCGTCGACATCCTGTACTTCTTCGCGCTCTTCAGTGTTTTTGTGCCTATCTGGTTTGCCAAGGCCGTTTTTGACACGGTGGTTGCGCGCAAGCCTTCCTGGAGATAAAATACTTGTCCCGTACTAAATTTTTGAGTAAGTATATAACCACTTTAATTAACAATTTAAAATTTTAGTACTGGGATGGAAAAAAATATAGACTGGAAAAAATATGTGATTGTGTTTCTTATCACCGCGGCGCTATTTTTGACTGCGATGTATGTTTCGGAATTTTTTGGCGGCAAGAAAATCGCCGAGCTCCAATCGATTCAGGACAATATCGCCATCGACATTCTTTCTTCCGAAACGCAGTACTCGCTTTTAGCGGAACTCTCCTGTAAGAATATTTCAAACTCGATATTGTCCGGCCAGCTAGCGGAACTCGGACAGAAGCTCGAATGGAGCGAAAATAATCTGGGCGATACGGACGAAGTGGCTTACCTGAAGAATTACTACTCCCTGCTTGAGATCAAAGATTACCTCTTGGCCAAAAGGATATCCGAGCGCTGTGGGGTAAAGTCCGCTTTTATCCTTTATTTCTATACAACCGCAGGGGACTGCGAGCTTTGCCAAGAACAAGGAATTGTGCTGACCGCCTTGCGCGAGCAATATCCCGAACTCCGGGTATATTCTTTTGACTACAGCACCGACCTCTCGGCGGTTAAAGCCATGATTCAGATTTATAAAATAAAAGATACGCTTTTGCCGGCGCTGGTTATCGACGGCGAGCTCCTGACCGGCTTCCGAGATTTTGATGAGCTTTCAGCTCTGGTGGAAAAGTCCTTTAAACTGCGGGAGGTTTCCGAAGGGGATGCCAAACCCGCGGCTAAACAATAAATTTGGAGCCGCCTCTCGGATTCGAACCGAGGACCTTCGCTTTACAAAAGCGTTGCTCTACCAACTGAGCTAAGGCGGCAGGAAGGACTGTTCTATAGATTTTCTTCTTCTTTTATCTCTTTTTTTATTTTTCCGAGCTTGCGTTTATATAGGGCCATGGCTCTGAGAAACCTATTGGGGGTCTTGGTGGAAGGCTCCGTTCCGCGCCGCCTCCGCCGCTCTTCCAGCTTCGTTTTAAGAGATTTGTATGTGTTTTTTAAAAATTTTACAAAGTGCAGGTAGACCCGGATAATCTCCACTAACAGGAAATATCCCAGACTCTTTAGCATTTTTCCCACATCGTTTTGGATTTCCTCAAAACTGGGCATTTCCCAGGGGGCGTATTGGTCGGGGGAAATTTGTCCACTTATAAGCAAGCGTAGTTTTTTGCCCACCATAAAGACTATTCCCGAGAGCGACACAAAAAATAAAACTATAAAGAAATTCATATTTGGTGTTTAGATGGAATAACGTTTTACCTCTTTGATTTTGGCACCGGATTTCTCAAGAAGTTTGCCCACTGTTGTGTCTCCGTCTTTGATGAAGGCTTGTTCGGGGAGAGTGCGTTCCTTGAAATAGGTCGCTATTTTGCCTTCCAGCATTTTTTTCTTTATTTCCTCCGGTTTATCGGAGCCCGAGACCTCTTTCTCAAAAACTTCGCGCATGGTTTTTCGGGATTCTTCCGTGACTTCTTCCGCGGACAGATACTCCGGCTTCATGGCCGCGATATGCATGGCGATATCTTTTGCGAGTTCTGTGGTGCCGCCTTCCAAACTTACAATAACACCGATTTTATTGTTATGCACGTAATTATCCAGCACTGCGCCTTGTACCTCGTAGACGTCGCCCAATTGTATGTTCTCTCCGGTTTTCTGGATGACAGGGTCGATTATCTCTTTGGCTTCGCTTTTCATTTTCTCCGCTCCTTCCGCGAATGCTTTATCGGTCAAGTTGGCGAGGAGCGCAACGAAATCGTCATTTTTGGCAACGAAATCGGTTTCGCAATGGAGCGCCACAAGTACGGCTTTATTATCCGCTATCTTTACCAAGACCCGGCCGTCTTTGGCTTCGCGGCCCACTTTCTTCTGCGCGATATCCGCGCTGTTTTTTTTCAGTATGGCGAGCGCCTTTGCCGTGTCGCCGTCCGCCTCAACCAAGGCCTTGCGGCATTGCATGACGGAGATGCCGGTCTGGTCTCTTAGTTCCTTGACTTGTTCCGTGGTGATTTGAGTGGACATAGTTTTTACTTACCCCGGCTCAGGCCGGGGTCCTTTATATTAAATCTATTAAGATGTTTTTGCCGCAGGAGACGCAAGAGAGCGTCCGCCTTCTTTGTATGCCTCTGCGAGTGCAGCCGCAAAGAATTTAATGGAAGGGATGCCGGCATCGTTGCCGACTATCGGGTAGTCTATTTTCTTTATGTTCGTGTCCGAGTTTACAAGCGCGATTACCGGAACTCCGGACTTGGTGGATTCCGTCGCTGCGATATGCTCCGCGCGGGCGTCTACCACAAATAGTGCGTCTGGGATTTTCTTGAGTCCCAAAAGGCCCGTGTAGTACCTGGCGAGTTTCTCCATTTTCTTTGCCATGACCACCCTTTCTTTCTTGGTATATTTATCGAGGCCGCCTTGTACGCTTTCTTTTTGGTAATTTTCAAGCTCGGCGATGCGCTTTTTTATCTCGGTAAAATTGGAAAGAGTGCCGCCAATCCATCGCTCGGTAACGTAGGGCATACCCAGGGACTCTGCAGCTGATTTCACCGCTGTTTTAGCTTCCGGCTTGGTACCCACAAATAAAAGAACCTTGCCGCGGGCGCCGAGGTCTTGTGCGTATGCTTTGGCTTCTTCCAACTGAGCGCTGGTCTTTTCCAAATTTATGATATCGCCCTTATTCTTTGTAGCGTAAATGTAGGGGGAGACAGAAGGGTGCCTACGGGTCTTGGAATAGCCGTAATGAGCCCCCGCTTGGAACATTTCCTCCACTGCTCCATCCGCGTTCTGATTGCTGTTTTTTGCTTTTTGCATCCCGTTAGAAGTCATACTAATCTTATTAAACTTTAAATATAATTAGGAAACTTTAAATTAACTTATAAAACAAAGCCCGAAAGGTGACTTCTAACGGGATTGCATACCCTCTAATCTAACAGATTAGAGCCCTTTTTGCAAATTTTGGAGTTTTGCCGCCGGGGAGCCTTTCAAGGCCTTTTCTTAAGGGCTCTTTACATTTTTTTAGCATATGTTAAAATGTATCCGTGAACCAAATACAGCCAATTACACACATCAGCGCCTCCGCGCTTCTACTCAGCCTCCAGACTGGAAGGCTGATATTTGCGCTGTAAAAATCTCAAAAACTTACAACCCAAACATGAGCCTTCGAGAAAATCGAAGGCTCTTTTGTTTATGAATATATCAACAATTAAAATCAATAATCTGCTCGGGCTCCTTCTCTAACTCAAAACCATTTGAGGTTGATGAATGCGCTCCTAGACTCCTAAGAACACATCCACCAGCCTCGAATGCTTCGAGGGGTGGATTTCGCTCTTCCGTTTCGTTTTCAGTTGTTTGAAAACAGAAGAGTTAACAATTTAGAGTTTCTTTCGGTGGTTACCACGGTGACCACCCATCAATTCCTGTTCCGAATGCGCCAGCTAACAAGCTGGAAGTTCTCACTTAATAGTCCGTAAGGACAATAAAAGCAAAGGAGAGAAGTTATGAATGCGTTAATTAGAAGAGCGCTGAAAGCCCTAGTGCCTGTCGCCGCTCTGCCTCAGAGGGCCTCAACGGAACGTCTTTCGGAAGATTCTTCCGCATGGACGATCACGTCCGAAGTTGTAGAGCATCTTCGCGAATTCTGCCGGCAAAGGCGCCTGCTCATGGTGCTCTTCCCCGAGTGGCAGAAGCTCACGGAAGCAGATTTCGATGTTTCTCGTCTGCTTCATTTCCGGCAAAGCGATTATTTGAAACGGGAAGATGTGATTGAGATAGTGCGCGCATGTCTTTCTTATTTGCGCGGCCCGCTCTTTCTTTCTCCCTACCAGCGTCTCGACGAGCGCGGGCAGGATGCACTCTGCTTTGCGGAAATTGGAAGCGGACAGTTCAGCCACCTGCCGTATGACTCCGAGTTCGAGAAGGAATTCGGTCCGAAGATCGGCAAGATCCTCGCAGCCCACAAGCTTCAGTACTCTGCCTTTCATCCCTTTCTGGATAAGATCAGGTTTCTCACCCTCAAGATGGTGAATTCTTGGGATCTTTCCGGCAATGAGTTGGCGGTATTTCGGCGGTGGGATCAGACCATCGACGTTGCCGATCAGCTCACCAACCATTTTTACGGAGTTGGGTGGACAGAGGACAACTATCTCGCTGCCTTCGACTATCTGGTCGGCCTGCCCCTCAGCATGCTTGCTCTTATGGCGAGAGGCGAGACACTGCCTTTCTTCCAGAAAGAGTCGTCCTCCCGGTGGATCCAGATGCCCGTACCGAATTGGGAGCAAACCGACGCTTTCCTGTTCAATCCGGAAGGCGTGGTAGCTTCCATCAATATGCAGGCATTCCTGAATTCTTTGCCTGCCTACCGTAACGGTAAGGTGTCGTTATAAGCCGCCAAACGATTTTTCCGCAAGCAACGAACCACTAACCGTCCGCCAGGCGCGGACGAACCAAGAAGGAGCAACCATGTCTCAGCCAAACGAGCGAGTTGATTTTCTCATCAAGGTCCTAAACCGTACTTCGTACAGCGGCGTGGAGGGAGATGCCGAGCTTCGGCACTATCATCCCGTAACGCTCGGCAGAGTGATGCAAGCCATCATCGTGGCAGTCGTTGGATTCCAGGGAGATCCCCGTTCTTTTGGCATGAGCCAAATCAGCGGCATTGTTTCTGGCATCGGGGCTCTACGAATGCCGGCTGACGTTCCCGGTCATTCTCGCGCAGTCGGTCGTACGACCGCGCGGTTTGCGTCGCAGATCGGTAAGCTCTCAGAAGATCAGTACAATGCGGTGAAGCGTGCCCAGGGGTCAGTATTTTGGAAAGTCGCCCCTGTGTTCGAATATAGATCTTTACCCATTGCGCTTGATGAGTATGGGCGACTAGTGGATAAGAATGGGGAGGTGGTCAAACGGGTAACCCCGGAGCATCTCTTCGTTCCGAACGACAGAACCATGTTCCACAGCCGGTTCAGTGACTACTACGGAGGCAGTCCGCGTCCGTCGCTTGGTCCGGAAGCCCTTCTCGTGCTCAAGACCATACAGGAAGACGAGGAGAAACCACCCGCAGTTCCCGATGATTACGACGAGTATCTGATGGCTCACTTTAGACAAAGAGCGGTCAGTCTCTTCGGTGAAGAATCCGCCCGAGCAATCTTTGACGTTACAGCAGAAGACATTTCAGTCCTTCGCGTAACGCAGGTCGGACTTTTTCACGCCGTTGCCAACGCAAAGTGTCGTTTTGATCTCGATCATGCCGCCGAAGAGATTTTCTCCGAGGAGGTTTTGAATCTGGTTGGCATCCAAGAGGGAACCAGCCTGATCGGCCTCGTGCGGCAACTGGTGGCTTCGAAATAACGCAAGTGAATCACAAACCGTCCGCCAAGCGCGGACAAGAAAAGAAGGAGAACATCATGCCCTGCAAGATTTGCGAACGTAACCATGAGATTTTGGACGCGCTCGCTAACATTCCCGGCAGCAACCCCGACGGCAGTTTCGCCGAAGGAGAGTTTGAAGCTCTCTACCTAAACGGGCAAATCGCTATTGCTAAAGAACAGATGTTTGCCATGCGGGATTCACTGACCATGGCCCAAATGGCTCTCCGCAAGGCATTCAAGGCGATGCTTCATCGTCCATCAATGTCTCCGGAGGGTGACCGCTGGGTGTTCTATAAACCTCAGCAAATCGCGAAATTTCTCACCGTCTACGCGATAGCTACGATTCCCGCATACAGCGGAAAACGCAGTTACGCGTTCCAGAAGGACGAGTTCTGCGGTCACCACGACCTCGGACTTGAATGGTCCGAAGCTCCCGAGTCGGAGTATCTGATCGGGGTTTGGGCCGAGGACGTCGTTGACGCTTTTTTACGGGTGGCAGGTTACGGGAGACAGGGCGCATTAAAGTTTGACTGGGTAGAGTTCAAGCTCAGTGAACTGAAGCGAGGGCTCGACATCATCGCTCCCGTTCGCGAGCCGCCGTGCGGCTCGCCGTTTCACAGCGAGTGCAATCTCTGTCAGCCCGGAATCTGACCACAACCACCAACTCCCGCCGGCGCATCGCGGCAACGCGATGTCAGCGGCATATCAAGGAGAGGTTCATGACAAAGAAAATCACCGACGAGGAGCTTAAGCGCCACGACCCAATGTGTTCTCTGCAAAGAGGAGGCATGTATTGCGACGCGCTGTGCCCGGACGACGATGAAGTGGAATTTACCGCAGAAGACATGGAAATGGTCTACGAAGCGGGCGATCTCGACCGGAGTACCCTGTATGAGAGATACATGGAGCCGCAGGACCCTCCGGACTACGAGACACACTATAATCTCGGCGTCGCTTACGAGGAGATCGGACAGAATGACGAGGCCCTCCAGGAATTCTTACGGGTCTCACAGAGTCCCGATCCAATTCTCGTCAAGCTATGCGAAGAAGCCATTCGCAAACTGGACGAAAAGATGGAGAAGTGTCTCCTCAGGCGAGAGTCCCAGTCTTACGTCACCCCTCGCTGTACAAATTGTATGGACAGGGGGTGTGTCGACTGTGCCCCTTTGCGAATGTAACCATCCAACCACCCACCACCGCCGACTCTAACAAAGGAGTAAGCACGTGTCAAACATGATCTTTCGTGCCGAACCTCTCCCTGAGAATGTAGAGGCTTTGTATCCCAAAGCGTTCTGGAGTTTCAGTAGAGAGGCTCTATACCCGCGTCACCCTGAATTGCGTCTTGTTCAGCCAGTCACATTCAATGCATCCGATTTATCTCAATGGGTGCATGTCTGGCAAGACTTGAGGCCAAGAGGAGTGATGGGGATGAGAATCCTCAAGGACCTGGAAGAGGCAGAGATACTCGCTGAATTCATCGGACTTGAGCACCTGATTGCTCTCACTCATAAACCCTATCTGTTGGCCCGGTTGCTCGTGGGTCAACACCAAGAAGCCATCGGCTGGAGATCGGTGGTCACGAATTCGAGTGGTCTATGTATGGTGCCTTGCACCAGTGCCGATCACCCGCGTATCTCGTGGAGACTCCTGTTCAACCTTTTCGATTTCAACGACAAGGGTTTCCGCTTCCGATAACTCAACCCTCAACCGCCGTCGGGACGTCGCACAACACGCCGCCGGTGGCACAAGGAGAATTGCAGTGATTAAAAAAAAGAGTAAACTCGACGACCTCACTCGCGACGACGAACCCGATCACACGCCGACAAACGACCTGTCGGAGGGGTGCGGCGAAGAAGCGACAAAGAAAAACTGTAGATTTGGGTTCGTGACTTGCGCCGGCGGCAATCCCTGCCACTGCTCTGGTCACACTGTTGCTTAGCGAGAGCAGTTCTCACTAACCTTAACCCAACCACCAACCGCCGCCGGCGCATCGTGGTAACGCGATTGCCGGCGACATCGAGGCCTGCAAATGAAAATGAAAAAGCCAATCATCAGATTCGACAACGGGCAGGAAATCCGACCAAGTCCAGATCCTCAGGCTGATGTTCTGGTACCGCTTGGGCCCAGGCCCGCCGTGCTGGTCAGTCGTGACGAGGTCACGGCTGAGCTGGGAAGAAGTGGTAACCCCGCTGAGCCCAAGTTCGTCAGAAAAGTCGCTCACCTTCTCAAGCACGGCCGTCGCTCGAAGCGAAAGCCTAGCACTCCTGTTCCAGAGGAAGGTAGCTGGATCTGGATTCCGTCTGAGTACTACCGCAGAGGTTCCAAGCACGTCTACGGCGGAAGAGCTAAGGTAGTGCGGAAGTACAGCGACACTTTGGAAGGAGAGTCCAGGACCATGATTGTTGTGGCTATCCGTTCCGGCAGTGCGTACGAGTGGTCCTATCTGGCTCCGTTGCAGTCAAGACTCAAAGCTGCATACGGCCGCAAGCATGCACGCATGGACTCAAAAGCTTGACCCGGTCATGGGGTCTACTTCCTTTCTGACTCGAATGTCAGGCGCCGCTGCCCGGTTGGCGTAAGTGCCGGGAAAAACTGAGAAGTGTGCCCCGTTCCGCAAGGGGCGGAACGGGGCACACGGAGTGCAATAGTTCTTTTTGTTCTTTCGATCACAGAACCTTGTCTATCAGACGAGGTGCAGTAAGGCCCCGTCGAGACAAGATTCTCACGGGGTCTTTTTTCTTTACCTTTTTATATTAGTCGCGGCATAAATGCGATTTTTCGCTCTATGTATGCGATATTTCTATAATAACTGAGGAATAATCCTGCTTTGACCAAAAGGGTTTTTTCGGGTAAGATGAGTCCTATGAGGCAATCGCGCTACTTTTTAAAGACATCAAAAACATTTTCCGAGGAAGACAAGATGATCTCGGCTAAGCTGCTGAAACAGGCAGGCTATATACGTGAATCGGTCGCTGGGCGATATTTTATTTTGCCTATCGGGCAAAAAGTGCAGCAGAAAATTATTTCCATAGTGAAACAAGAAATGGACAACTCAGGGGCCCAAGAAATGGTTAGTCCTACTTTGCACCCTTTAGAATTATGGAAGGAAACAAACCGTACGAATACTACCGGCTTTGAATTAATGAAAGTGCAAGATCGCAGGGGCTCGGAATTTGCCTTAGGCGGAACGGCGGAAGAAATGTTTGTGGATTTGGTGAGAAAGTTCGAAATCAGTTACAAAGATCTGCCTTTTCATATTTATCAATTCTCTACCAAATTTCGCGATGAGTTGCGGGCGCGCGGCGGCCTGTTGCGCGTACGCGAATTCATTATGAAAGACGGGTATTCTTTTCATAGGGATGAAGAAGATTTCAAAAAAACTTACGAGGAGATGAAAAAGGTTTACAGCCGCATTTTTGAACGCATGGGCCTCCCGACAGATATCGTCGAAAGCGACAACGGCTACATAGGGGGCGAATATTGCCATGAGTTTATTGTTCAGTCCGATATAGGCGAGAGCCGCTATTTCGCTACAGAGGATGGTAGTTATGCTGCTCACGAAGATGTCACTAAGTTCATAAAAGAAGAAAAAAATATCGGCGAAGCTCTAAAGGAAAAGCAGGAAGTCGAAGCCGTGCGGGGAACCACGATGGAAGATGGAGTGGCTCTTCATAAATTACCGTTGTGGCAGCAGATCAAGGACGTCCTCTTTGTAGATGAAAATGGTTGCTTTGTGCTGGCAATTATCCGCGGAGATTTGGATGTAAACGAAACAAAACTCAAGCACATAATCAAGGTTAATCAATTACGCCACGCTTCTCCGGAAGAAATCTCGGAATACATAGACACGGCGCCGGGGTTCATTTCCCCGGTTGGAATACAAAGCCGAGTTTTAAAAGACAAAGAGCTTGTCGTTGTCGCCGATGATTCATTGAAAACCGTGGTCAATATGTACGGGGGAGCAAATAAAAAGAACCGCGATCTTTTGAATGTCAATATAAAAGATTATAAAGAGCAAATAAATTTTGAAGGAGATATAGCCATGGCTCGCCCGGGCGACAAAGCGGAAAATGGAAAAGCGCTTGTTGAAAAGCGGGGGATAGAAGTCGGTAATATTTTCCAGCTTGGTTATCACTACACAAAACTTATGTCCGGAGCGAATTTTACTGATGCTGACGGATCTCAAAAACCCTACTATATGGGATGTTACGGGATCGGCATTGGCAGGACATTGGCTGCAGTGGTAGAGAAATTTAATGACAGCAAGGGTATAATATGGCCGGAAGCCGTCGCGCCGTTTCGAGTGCACCTGCTCCTTTTGGGCAAAGAAGAGGAGGTGAGCAAGGAAGCGGAAAAAGTTTACAATACATTGTCCCAAGCCGGTGTCGAAGTTTTGTTTGATGACCGCGCCGAAGTTTCCGCGGGAGAGAAATTTTCCGATGCGGACCTGTTAGGAATTCCTTATCGCGCGGTGGTGTCGGCCAGGAGCATTAAAGAGCAGGGCATAGAGCTCAAAAAGCGCACGGAAGAAAAAGGTAAAGTCGTTTCTCTGGACGAGCTGGTAAAAATTCTTAAATAACAGAATGAAAATTTTTGATAAATTCTACAAACTGGTTTCAAACGACATAGGCATAGACCTCGGCACTTCGAATACTTTGGTGTACTTGAAAGGCCACGGCATAGTCATCAACGAGCCGTCCGTGGTGGCGGTCAACTTAAAGACCAGTCAGATTCTCGCGGTCGGAACAAAGGCCAAGGAAATGCTCGGGCGTACGCCGGGGCATATCAAGGCGGTGCGACCGTTGGTAGACGGCGTGATTTCCGACTTTGAAGTTACCGAGGAGATGCTTTCTTATCTTATCAACAAAGCGGATAGAATTTCAAAAAAGCTCGCGCGCCCGCGCGTGCTCATCGGCGTGCCTACCGGTACGACCAACGTGGAAACCCGTGCGGTTTATGATGCCGCCAAGAGCGCTGGCGCGCGGGAGGTATATCTGGTGGAAGAGCCTATGGCCGCGGCCATAGGCATACGCCTGCCTATCAAGGATCCCGTGGGCACTATGATAATCGATATCGGCGGGGGGACGACGGATATCGCCGTCATGTCTTTGGGCGGCATAGTCAAATCCAAGAATTTGAAAATAGCGGGCGACCGGCTGAACAACGACATCATCTCTTACATGCGCGACGAATTCAAGATATTGATAGGAGAAAGGACTGCGGAGATGGTCAAGATAGAAATTGGTTCCGCGATACCGGGCGGCTACATGGAAACGGAAGTGCATGGCCGCGACCTGCTGACCGGTCTGCCGCGGGAAGTAGTGGTAACCGATTCGGACATACGGGAAGCCCTGGCGTTTTCCGTAAAGGGGCTTGTGGAGGGGGTGAAAGACATGCTGGAGTCTACTCCGCCGGAAATATTATCCGATATCATGCACCGGGGTATAACTCTCTCGGGCGGCGGAGCGCTCCTGCCCGGCCTGTCGGAACTTTTGCAAAATGCGCTCAAGATTCCGGTGTATGTGGTGGAAGACCCGCTGTCGGCGGTGGCACGTGGCACGGGAGTGATCTTGGATAATCTGCCGATGTATCAAGAGGTTCTGATAGGACACCAGGACGAACTACCTCCACGATGATCCCGTTAGAAATCGCGGACGCATAGAAATTGGTTTACCTTATGAAATTGACAAAATTTATTATTTTTCTAAAAAAGGATAAATACGCGCAGGCGTACGCGTCCTATTTCTAACGGGATGAGCTACCTCCAAGATAGGAAAATCAAAAAAGAAAAATATTTTAAAATTGCCGCGGCGACGTTACTTCTTTTGATTTTATTCTATTTCCGCGCGGGCGTATTTAGAAGTGTTTCTTTTGCAGGTGCCGTAGTCTTTCGCCCCGTGCTGACATTGGGTAGTAGCGCGGGCGGGTGGTTTGGAAATTTGGGCGCTTACTTTTCGTCAAAGAAATCTCTGTCTGAGGAGAATGAGTCGTTAAGACAAGATCTCCTCGCTCGGGATGCTGTGAGGGCAAATTACGATGTGCTTGCCCGGGAGAATGAAAGTCTCAAAAAAATACTCTGGCGCCTGCCCGAGGATAACCAGAAGCCGATTTTAGCCGCGATACTCCTAAAGCCCAACCGAAGCCCCTATGATACTCTGCTTATAGACCAAGGGGAAGTCGCCGGCGTAGCGGCGGGGGATATGGTGTATGCTTATGGAAATATACCTATCGGCCGGATAGCCTCGGTAACACCCTATACTTCCAAGGTTGTCTTGTTTTCTAGCTCAGGCGAAACCACAGAAGTGGCCGTGCCTTCTTTGCGGAAAGATGCGGAGGAGGGAGGAATTTTTTGGGAAGCAACGGGCCGCGGCGGTGGAAATTTTGAGATGATTCTGCCTCGGGATTTTATTTTAGAGAAAGGGGATGCAGTCGTTTTGCCGGGGCTAAATCCTTTAACTATTGCAGTAGCCGAAACAGTCTTGTCCGACCCACGCAGTCCGTGGAAATCCGCTCTTCTCCGAAGCCCGGTTAATATTCAGGAAATAAAATTTGTGCAGGTGGAAACCAGGTAGCGTACCTCCGTTTGAGTTGATATAATAAAGGTGTTCTCAGAATAAAATGGAAAATGGAAAAATTTCTCAAGTGTTTCTAAAAGGAGTGCTAGCCTTTAGCATTTTCTATTTTTTTACTTTTATTTTTTTGCATCCACAAAGTGTTTTTGCTTCGGAGACAGAAGGGACGATTGATGTCGCGGATAAATACGCCTGGGGGGAAAATATAGGCTGGATAAATTTTGGCTGTGATGGTTGCGATGTAGAGATAACGGATGATGGGATGACCGGCTACGCATGGAGCGCGCAGTATGGCTGGATAAATCTCGATCCCGTGAACGCGGGAGTTGACAACGATGGCGAAGGGACGCTCTCCGGCCACGCATGGGGTTCCAACATCGGCTGGATAAATTTTACCGGAGTTACTATAAATACGGAGGGAGTTTTTTTGGGTTATGCCACAGTCGATTCTAACAGCAGTGAAATAAATTTCAATTGCGCGAACGGCTTGTCTTGCGCAAGCGCAGACTTTAAAGTCGCGACTGATTGGCGACCCGCAAGTTCCCGCTCGACTGACAGTGGGGGAGGTTCGAGCGGGAGCAGGCCTAGACCGCCAGCGCCGCTAGCTCTTCCTCCTATATTTCCTCCAGTTCTGCCGCCTATAACTTCTCCCCTCACTGTCATTCCTCCGATAGGATTGACCGCAAATATTGTTGATGCCATTACCGGCCTTTTGGCGAATTTATTCCGGCGGAACGATGCGCCTTTGCCCCCCTTGGAAGTGCCCGAAGCCGCGCCGCGCGCCCTTCTAGCCGCTTGGAATATATTGCCCGTGCGGGAGATAAATTTATTTGTCTTCGCGCCCCTTCCTTACGAACTCAGGATGCTCGCTAGCAAATTCCCAGAGCTCGGCCGAACTTTTAAAGAAGTCGGTATCGAAAGATTTTCCGATGTCCCCAAGCTGGCCGGTGTCGACCTAAATATTCCTGGACTCGGATATATTTTAAATAGCACGATTAAGAATTTGAATTCAGCCCAGTTGGCGGAGCTTGGAGAGATAGAGGGGGTAAAATTAAATCTGCCGGCTATTTCCGGCGAAGGCGGGGCCTTGTCCTCGAGCGTGGGAACGGGGAAAATAGCGCTCATAGAAGGATTGCCCATCTCCCGCTTTTCAATGGATGCGAAAAAAAACTTACCCTCAGAATTTGTTTTCGCGCGCGCGGCGGGTGAACTTGTAGATTTAAATGTAGCTTTGTCGGTCGGGGAAAGCGGGAGAGTTATCCAACGCATGTCCACTTTGCCGGGTAAAACGCTAAAGCTTGTGGTCAAGCCCTTGGGCTCGGCTCGAAGTGTGACAGGCTATATATTTTTCACGGCGGCCACGCCGAAGGTTGTGGACAATGGCGTACTGCGTTCATCTCTGTCTGCTTCGGCGCTCTTGTCCATGGAGGGCTTAGTGGAAGAAAACGCTTCACCGGTGGCGGCAGAAAAGAAATTGGTGCTTTCTACTTTTGAATACCAAGATGCTGACCGCGACGGCGTTTATACCGCGGACGTGGTTATGCCGATTGTGCCGGGCGAATACGAAGTCGTGACGATGATAGAGTATTTCGATCCTGAGCTTGGCAATCGCAAGATGAGCATGGTGACCGTAATCGACCCGGAGGGCTACGTGTTTGAGAAAAACAACGGCAAGGAAACCCGCATACCGTCCGCGGTAGTGTCCCTTTACCGCTTGAATATGGCAACCAAGGCATATGAGACATGGAATGCTTCCGACTATCAGCAGGAGAACCCGCAGATTACCGATATGCGGGGCACTTATTCATTCCTAGTGCCCCAAGGCACCTACTACTTGGAAGCTATTGCTCCCGGCTACACTACTTATGTGGGCAAAGCGTTCTTGGTGACGGAGGGAGATGGCGTACATCAGAATATAGCATTAAAAGCGTCTGGCAGCATCTGGGATGGCCTGGATTGGCAAACGGTGCTTTTGATTGTCGTGTCTTTATTATTAGTGTATAATTTATATCGTGATATATTGCGAGATAAATTAAGCAGTTTATCTAATTTACTAAATAAAAATGGAAAACCATAAACGTCTTCCCTTAATCGTGCTTGTAGGCGCTTTACTAGTAGGCAATACTTTCTTTGGTCTAAATTATTTTTTGGAGAAATCGGAATTGGACCAATTGAAGTCTTCTCAGGCTAAAGCTGAAGTTAATAGCAAGGTTCTTAATTTTACCTATATGTTCATCAAGGAGGTTCTGCAGGCTGACAACGAAGTGGATTTCGAGACCCGCTTGTCGCTCGAGAATGCCGTTCGCGGTCTAGAAGACGAGGAGGTCGTGGCGGAATGGCAGACCTTCGTAGGCTCCAAGACCGAGGCGGAGGCCCAAAACAGTGTGAAGAGGCTTCTGGAAGTGCTGGTAGGCAAGATCCAGGAATAGTTCTTTTCGCTGAGAAAAAGAGCAGATGAAATTTTTCCATAACAAAAAAATAATTCTCACATTTGCCGCTTTTGCCGCGTTGTTTTTCTTTTCCAAATTAGTTTTTGCGGTCTGGGATGGTTTTCCTTATGACCCGGGAGAAACATTGAATCCGGAGTGTTTGCCCAGCGATATTGATTGCGACGTGCTTCCTCCTCTTACCTCAACCAATATAAGTGATGCGGTGTATGACGAAGTAGCATGGAACGGTGTCACGACGATAGCGCCGAGCAAAAACGCACTGAGAGACAAAATAGAAACCCTGACAGCGGGAAGCCACGACCCTGTGACCCTGGGAACCGCAAACGGACTGTCGCTCGCCACCCAGGTATTAAGTTTGGCTTTGGCTTCCACTTCTACGACTGGCGCGCTTTCTGACACTGACTGGGATACTTTCAATGATAAACAAGCAGCTCTCGTTTCCGGCACAAGCATAAAAACAATCAACGGAGCTTCCATTTTAGCTGCGGGAGATTTAGCGCTTGCTCCGGCCCTGGGCGCGGACGACAATTATGTTACTGATGCGGAAAAAATAGTCATCGGCAACACCTCCGGAACCAACACCGGCGACCAGACCTCTATCGTCGGAATCACCGGGACAATTGCGCAGTTTAATACAGCCCTTACTGACGGGGACTTCGCGACGGGAGGAGGTACCGCTACTGGCACAAACACCGGAGACCAGGTGCTCCCCGACAATCTGACGGACTTCGTAGATCAGACACCGTGGACAGTATTTTACTCGAACGGTTCCGGAGACGTCACCGAACTTGCTCTCGGCGCTGACGGAACATTCTTGAAATCAAATGGTGCGACTTCGGCTCCGACCTTCGCTACTCCCGCCGGAAGTGGCGACGTCTCGAAAGTAGGGACTCCGGTCGATAACCAGATCGGGGTATGGACGGGAGATGGAACGATCGAGGGAACTACGGGGCTTACGTATAATGGCATTAATCTTCTTTTGACAGGCGACTTTGGTTCAACAGGCTCCCGCATCACCAAGGGCTGGTTTACAGACCTTGAAGTTACGAATCCGATCGTCGGTAGCATTACGGGGAATGCGGGGACGGTGACGAACGGAGTGTACACCACGGGAGCCGGAACAGTGTATGAAGTGCCTCTTACTTTCGGCGACGGACTCACCCGCACAGGAGATGATATAGATGTCGATACCATCCAGAACATCGCCAAACTATCCAACCTCACAGGAAACGGTTTCGTTAAAACTTCCGGCGGAGACGGAACCCTTTCCATAGATACGAATACGTACCTGACTTCTTCGACCGGCGTCACTTCGGTGTCAGGTACAACAGACCGGATCACTTCAACCGGCGGAACGACTCCAGCCATAGATATCTCCGCGACATTCGAAGCCTTGCTCGGAAAAGTTGCCGACTCTCTCGCGCAATTTGCCTCGACAACATCTTTGGAACTAAAAGGGGTCATATCTGATGAAACAGGGAGCGGAGCCTTGGTCTTTGCCAACTCCCCCGTCTTCACCACTCCGAACATAGGCAGTGCCACAGGTTCGATCTCCGGCAATGCCGGTACCGCTACAGCGCTAGAGACGCCCCGTAATATCAACGGAATCGCGTTTGACGGCACAGCTGATATTACGGTTGCCGCCGCAGCTGGAACTTTGACAGGGACAAACTTAAATTCTTCCGTAGTTACCTCTTCCCTTACCACTGTCGGTGTGCTAAGCGCGGGGTCCATTACTTCCGGCTTCGGCGCGATTGATCTCGGCGCGGACAATTTCACCACTACTGGTATTGTTTCGACAGATACACTGACCCTTACCAATACCGGAACATTAAACGGCCTTGATGTGCTCGATGCGACTTCAGAATCTACTATTGAATCAGCAATCGATACGCTCGCAAACCTGACATCAATCCAGGGACAGGGTGTGACTTTCTCCGGAACTTCCAATATTTCCGGCACAAACACGGGAGACCAAACCTCGATCGTCGGAATCACGGGAACAATTGCCCAATTCAACACCGCTCTTACTGACGGAGATTTTGCGACAGGAGGAGGTACCGCTACCGGCACCAACACAGGTGACCAGACATCCGTATCGGGTAATGCCGGCACGGCCACAGCGCTCCAAACAGCGCGGACTATCGGCGGAGTTTCATTTGACGGCACCGCGAATATTACTGTCGCGTCGGCAATCGGCGGCTTCACGATCTCCGGCGGGAACCTTGCTCTCGGAGTGAACGATTTAACCATGACTGGTTCCCTTGGAGCAACTGGTGCCCGACTTACAAAAGGGTGGTTTACCGATTTGGAAGTCACCAACCCAATCGCGGGAAGTATTACCGGCAACGCCGCAACTGTTACCACAAACGCGAACTTGACCGGCGCGATCACTTCCATCGGCAATGCGACTTCGCTCGGATCTTTTTCATCCGCGAACTTATCCGGAGCGCTTACCGATGAAACAGGGACAGGAGTAGCAGTATTCGGCACGGCTCCCACCTTTACAACTTCAATTATTTCTCCGCTTTTGATCGGAGGCACAGGAACGACCGATGATCTCGTTTTGCGGACAACTTCCGGCGTTGGTGCTAGCGGTGCGGACATGATGTTCCAGGTGGGCAACAACGGCGCCACGGAAGCTATGCGAATTTTGAACAGCGGGAATGTCGGTATCGGGACCACGGCGCCGGCAGGTCTTCTTCAGGTTGGCGAAGGATCTTTAGACCCTCTTATTATGGCTCGTACCGGTCAATTAATCAGGGCTATCCATGGCACCGATGCGTCTCCGGTCACTACGATCGGACCGACCGTCGAGATATCGAGGAATCACAACCTTGATTCCGCAGATTGTGATGGGAATGAAAACGATCTGCCTTGCTCTTCAGCACTTATGGTCACCTCATACGGTCAAGCGACCACCACGATGCAGACCACAGCCATCAGAGCGGTGGCAGTTAGTGTTTCAGACGACCCGTCGGGCATTGATGCCTTTGGAATCTCCGCAAGAGGCCTGGTAGCGGAAGGCAATGTTGGAGTGGGAGGGGGCGCATATCTTGAAGGTGTGAGGACGACAACTGCCGGATTCGCGAACGGAGCGGAAATTAGTCCCTGGAACTTAACATCGACAGACTGCACGTACAGTACGACAGCATTTTCGCAGTGCATAGGGATCTGGGTCCCTTCCAGGGGACTCGCGGGCTCAGATACATCCGTAGCCATGCAAGTCGATGACGAGGGCGGCTCGCAATTCTTGTATGGTATCGGATTCAACCCCGGTGCGGTTAAAACTACCACTATATTCGACAACTCTGATTCAGTGAACTCCATTCACATAGACGGCACTCATACGTACGCATTCATAAGCACACCCACTGCAGGGAATGTGGGTATCGGTACGGTCACGCCCACAGCGGTGCTCCAGCTGAAAGCCGGCACCGCTAGCGCCGGTACCGCTCCTTTAAAATTCACCTCCGGGACGAACTTGACTGCGGCAGAAGCCGGAGCGGTGGAATGGAACGGCACAGATCTTTTCATTACCCAGACTACCGGCCCGACGAGAAAAACTTTCGCCTTTTTAGAAAGTCCGGCATTTACGACCCCGGACATTGGAGTTGCCTCAGGCACGTCCCTCAAGCTCGGAGACGGCACATTGGCGGCTCCGGCTTTCGCATTCACATCACAACCCGGGCTCGGTATTTATCGAAATGCCGCTAATACTTTTGGCTTCAGCAATGGCACGAATAGAATTCTCATGGATCCCACCGGCTCGTCCTCCGGATATCTATCCTTAGGGCCGAGGCTTATATACTTTGGTTCAACTGATAGCGGTACAGATACTCAGCTAAATCGCATATCTGCCGGGGTACTCGCGCTCGGTACCGGTGCAGCCAACAACACTGACGGAACTCTCGCCACTTCTACCATTCTCGGAGGAACTGCCACGACTTCTGATCTGAATCTCAAAACTACATCCGGTGTGGGAACTACAGGCGCCGATATGCATTTCCTGGTAGGCAACAACGGCGCGACGGAAGCGATAACTATCCTTAATTCCGGCAGTGTCGGTATCGGAGACGCTACCCCGGACTTTCTTTTTGATGTTGCAGGCACCGCGGGATTTGATGGACTGGTCACTTTTGTTACTCCTCCCACTTCAGCAGGTCAGGGCGGAACCGGAAAATTCAATGAAGTATGGGGGCTCAGTGCAAGCGTTCACAACTCTGCCTTATCTGTAAATAATACTATAATTGGAAACAACGCTTCTTCTACTGGAACTGACATGGACGGGAACGTAATAATAGGAGCATCGGCTACAACCAATTTTTACAATAATGTTGTTATAGGAAGTGGTGCATCAGGAACGACATCTTCTGGGAACGTAGCTATAGGTCAGTCTGCTAGTGCAATTAATAAGGCTACTGCCATAGGTTATGACGCTACTGCTAACGGAACAGGAGCAGTTGTTTTAGGTGGTCAAAGTTCTAGTGCCTTAGGTTATGGCATCTCAATTGGGGATGCGGTTGTTACAAGTACTGCTGGCGGATGGACAGGAATCTCTATCGGTAATCGTATTACGAATGCGTTTCGTTCCATTGCTATCGGAGGTTTTCAGACGAATCCAACCGCAAATAGCCAGCTTTTAATAGGATCAAACACAGCTAACGATACTCATATTGCGGATATTTATATTGGCTCGGGTATTACCGACACAGCTCCTGTTTCTAATATTACTTACAATGGTACTGGCGGTTCGGGCACTAATATCGCAGGATCCAGCCTGACTTTTGCCGGAGGGAAAGGTACAGGAAACGCAGCCGGAGGTTCTCTCGTTTTCTCCACATCAGATGCCTTGGCAAGCGGCTCAACTCTCCAGTCGCTTACCGAGAAGGCAAGGATTAGCGCTGCGGGATTCTTCGGCATCGGCGACACTTCTCCGGATTACAAACTGGAGCTCCATGACGCTACGACTACTCCCGCGTTCGCTTTGTCGGATGACGACATTGCGCATGGCGTAACAACTTTGGCAGAGACTGATGCATTTTTTCACTTGTCCTCTATCTCAACCACTGTCGGCGGAGCGCAGTTTACAGGGTTAGCAGACGCTACTGGTATAGCTTTGGAACTTAAAGGTGTGCAATCTTCAGATCCTACTGATGCTACACCAGCTATCTCCCTAATCGGGGCAAAAGCTTCTGGCACGGGAGTAGTGGATCTTGCCGCTGCTGAAACAGTACTTAAGATTGCGAACAATGATGACACGGCGGCTCTTACGGTTTTAGGATCGGGAAATGTAGGGATAGGCCTCACTACTCCCACCAGGCCTCTTTCTTTTGCGAATGCCACAGGAGAAAAAATTTCTCTATACGCTTCATCCGCTACCGCAAGAGCCTATTTTGGTTTTGGAGTAGAGTCTAGTATCCTTGCTTATCAAGTGCCGTCTGGTTCTAATCATGTGTGGTATACAGATTCAGATGAGCGCATGAGAATTGATTCCGTAGGTGGAGTTAGTTTTACTGCCGAGGCGGGAGCAAATGCGAACGACTATCTGTGTATAGCTACAGGAACCGGAGCTATTAGCTCCAAAGCGACAGCTTGTACCGGAAGCTCCTCATTGCGCTACAAGAAAAATATCGAAGACCTTGAGCTTGGGCTAGATGCCGTGCTCGCGATGCGCCCGGTAGAATTTGACTGGAAAGAGGAATATATAATAAATCCTAACGCACCTCGCCAGATCGGATTCATCGCCGAAGAGATGGCAGAGATCAGCCCGCTCTTCGTGACATACGAAAATGGCATCGTGGAAGCAGTGGACTATATGAAGCTTACTTCCGTTATGGCCAAAGCAATTCAAGAGCTTAATTTGAATCTGGAAGGAATTTCCGGCACTATCACTCCCCTTGAAGGTTCAGATTCAGAATCTTTTATGACCACCTTCTTTGAAAATATATATGAGAAAGTCGGCACATGGCTCGCGGATGCCGGGAACGGAATAGTGAACATATTCGCAAAAGAGATCACTACCGAGACTTTATGTGTGTCCGATGAAAATGGTGAAAAGACTTGTATTACTAAAGCAGAGCTTGATGCCCTGCTTTCCGGAGCAGTTGGTTCTTCTGGGGGTTCAGGCGGTAGCGGAGGTGGAAATAATACCCCGGAGCCGACCCCCGAGCCCGATCCTGAGCCGGCACCAGAGTCAGATACAGAAACCACCGCGGATGAAGAAGTTGCCCCGGATCCTGACTCAACACCTGAAGTCGCAGAGGAACCCGTTCCGGCACCTGAGCCTGTACCAGAACCAGAAGTTGTCTCTGAGCCAGAGCCCGAGTCGGAATCCACTCCTGAACCAGAATCAGTAACTCCCGCAGAATAAGGAAGTGAAATTTAGCATTGATAAAAAACTAGAAAATAGCCTAGGCCGCGCCGGCGTTTTGGAAACTCCCCACGGAATTATCCTGACTCCGGCTTTTGTGGCTGTTGGCACGAAGGGGACAGTGAAGTCGCTAAATCCGGAGCAAGTGCGCGATGCGGGTACCGAAGTCGTGTTGGGCAATACGTATCATTTATATCTTCAGCCTGGAGACGAAATCGTGCGGGACGCGGGCGGGATAGGCAAGTTCATGAATTGGCCCGGACCCACTATGACAGACTCCGGCGGGTTTCAAGTTTTTTCTCTAGGTGTAGCTTATGGCAAAGATATTTCGAAAATTATAAAGATTACCGACCCTTCGCTTCTAATACCAGAAAGGTTTGATGACAGCGATGCGCCTAGGCTCGCCAAGATAGGGCAGGATGGGGTTTCCTTCAAGTCGCATTTGGACGGCTCTATCCACTATATTACTCCAGAGAAGTCGATTCAGATCCAGCACAACCTGGGCGCGGACATTATTTTTGCCTTTGACGAATGCACCAGTCCCGCGGAAGACTTGCGCTATCAGGAAGAAGCGCTCGCGCGCACGCACCGGTGGGCAGAGCGCAGCCTCGCGGAGCATAAGAAACTAAACTCCGAGTCAGAATCTTCCTTTGCGCGGTCGCTGTCTCCGGGTGCTCCCGCAGCGCTCACTCTCGGCTCGTCAGCCTGCGAGAGTCCCCGCAAAGAAAGTTCCGCCTCTTCGCCCGCGTTGTTTGGCATTGTGCAGGGCGGGCGGGACGAGGCGTTGCGAAAGAAATCCGCGCAGTTCATCGGCTCGCTCGACTTTGACGGCTTCGGCATAGGCGGGTCTTTTGCCAAAGAAGATATGTCGACAGCGGTCAAATGGGTAAATGAAATACTGCCGGAAGAAAAGCCGCGGCATCTTTTGGGCATAGGTGAGCCCGAAGATTTATTCATGGGGGTGGAGAACGGCGTAGACCTTTTTGACTGCGTGGCGCCTACCAGGCTCGGCAGGAACGGCACAATTTATACCAAGCAAGGCAAAATCATCATTATGAACACCAAATTTAGGAATGATTTTTCGCCGATAGAAGAAGATTGTGAATGCTATACCTGCAAGAATTATACCCGGAGCTACATCGCCCATTTATTTCACGGCAAAGAAATGCTGGCGGGAACTCTCGCCTCGACCCACAATCTGTTCTTTATCGTCAATTTGGTGAAAAATATCCGGCAGTCCATACTGGACGGCAATTTCCATGAATTCAAAGAAAAATTCCTCAAAAGCTATGCGAAATAAAGGCATTTTTACCCTTTACATTCAAGTTTAATTGCTATACCATTCTAAGTTAATGACTAAGAAAAAAAGAAAGGCGCCCAAAAAGGCGGGCAAAAATTGGAGAAAATTTTGGAAGCTGGGAGTGGAAGATTTTAACACTCAGTATTTTAACATTACCAAGGACGGCGAACTTACCGTTCAAGAAGGTAATTACGTTTACAACATAAACGATATTGTAAAAAAATACGGCACGCCGACCGAGATAGTTTTCCCGTTTATTCTCGAGGAGCGCCTGGAGGACCTTCAGGATTATTTCCGCGCCTTTATGAAGATTCAGAATTACAAAGGCAAATTTTACTATCATTATCCTATGAAGGTTAATCAGAACAAAGAATTTATCATGCCGCTTATTTCCGAAGGTGCTCATATGGAAGTGGGTTCGGTAAATGAGTTGTGGCTGGTAAAGAAGATGTGGGAGGGCGAAAAATTCAACACTAAAATAAAAGTTTTTTGCAACGGCCCGAAAACAGACGCCTACATAGCTCTTATCGAGGAACTGCGGATGAAAAATCTGTCTATTATACCGATAATCGAAGACGAGCATGAGCTCACCAAGCTTGCCAAGTACAAAGGCGATGTCGGTATCCGGGTCAATCTCGACACCAAGGCGGATACGCACTGGGATAAGAAAGTCGACCGTTTCGGCTTTTCTTCCAAAGAAATCTTGGATTTGCCCAAGATGAAAAATCTAAAGGTTTTACATTACCATATAGGCTCTCAAATTATGAGCGCGAAGAGCGTTCTCCTTCCTATTGAAGAGGCGATGAATTTATATATTAAGCTTCTCAAAAATCAGCCTTCTCTGGACACGCTCGATATTGGCGGCGGCTTTGGCGTGCCGTACGAGAAGAAGCCTTTTTATAACGCTCGCAAGATGTCAGAGAAGATAGTAAAGCTCCTGAAGAAAAAAAGCGATGATGCCGGTATCCGGCATCCCAATATCGCGGTGGAATGGGGCAGATACATCGTGGCCCCCGCCCAGCTGACTATTTACAGCATTATCGCGGAAAAGCCGATTCCCAAAGCCAATGCCAAATCCTGGTACGTTATAGACGGTAGTTTTATGAATGACCTTTTGGACACTTGGGCTATTCATCAAAAATGGCACATAGTGCCCGTTAACAATGCAAACACTTCAGCGCTAAAAAGTGTCTGGCTCGCGGGTAGCTCCTGCGATTCTGATGACAAATATACTTCGGGCGGGAGTTACGTACTTATGCCCAAACTAAAAGAAGGCGAGCCTCAATATCTGGCGATATTTGACTCTGGGGCCTATCAGGACGCTCTGGCCTCGCACCATTGCCTGCTTTCCTCTCCCGCAAAATTAATCGCCCAAGATGGCACCATCAAAATCGCGCGTAAGCGCGAGACCGCGGAGACTATTGGACGGTTGTTTGGCTGGACCAACGGCGACCATAAGTAATCATGAAAAAATACTTTTTCATACTCATAATATTTATTTTGGCGATGGGATTTTTAATAACCTTGCCGAGGGGCGACCTGACCCCCGAAAGTATCAAGTATGTCAAAGTCGGGGGGCAGAGGGTCAGAGTTGATTTGGCTATATCGGCGGAAGCGCAGGCTAAAGGCTTGGGAGGCCGTACCGGACTGGCAGAGGGGGAAGGTATGCTTTTTGTGTTTGATATTCCCGCTAAGCGGCAGTTTTGGATGGAGGGCATGAAATTTTCCATAGACATGATTTGGATTACGGACAATATGCAAGTTGTTCATATCGACAAGAATGTGTCGCCGGAATCCTATCCTGCGCGCTTTGGGCCCGATATTTACATAAAATACGTGCTGGAAGTTCCGGCCGGCTTTTCCGATAAAAATAACCTCGAAGTTGGCGATTCGGTTGTGTTTTCGGATTAATAGAAAATCCCCCGCGTTAAGCGGGGGATTTTCATTTTCTACAGGCGCCTATAAGCCGAATTCTGTGTTCCCCGACGTGGTCGGAGATGACAGCGATTTGTCTAGGCCCTTTGTTGCCAAAGGGCTCAAGCGATTCTTCCTCCTCCGCCGTGAGGCGCGGGAGGACACGATCTTGCACAGGAGTAAGTATTTAGCCGTTTCACCCGAACTAAATCGGTTCGTCACTGTTCGCAACTCCATATCGCTATGGAAGGGTATTACCCTTTACTTTTCCAGACTAAACTGGTCTGTGTTCGGACTTTCCTAACCCCAACTTACGTCGGGGCTTAGCTGTCCAGCGCCTGTGCTCGTATCATAGCATAAAACCCAAAAACTTGCATTTTTTTTATAATATGCTATACTATAGGCGTGGGTGTGAGGTAAAACTCACTCTATACATATAAACAATATATGTGCCGCAAAAGACGCCCTTCGGGGCGTCTTTTGTTGTTTTAGGGCGGTATTTAAGTTATCCACAAGCTATTTTAAAATAATTAGGTATATAATTATGTTAAATTGTTGTATTTTTATATTAATTATTAACCCAGTTAGTTTAATTTGTAACATAATTATATGGACAACAGCCACACGCATCCGGTTCCCTTGAAGAATTTTTTAGAAATCTCGTACGATACTTTGGAGGAGATGAATCTGAAAGCCAAGGAGCGCGGAGAGAAGCTAGCTCCCTCGATGCTTGAAAAAGAATATCGCGCCTATCTCCTAAAAGAAAAACGCATCAAGGCCGTTACTCTTTGTTTTACGGATATCGAGGGGCGATTTCATATGTTGGATTATGACAAAAAATACTTGTTGGATTCCGCGGACAATCTGACCTTCGACGGTTCGTCCATCCGCGGGTTTACGGCGCAGTCCGAGTCTGACCTGCGGTTGTCTATTGATTGGAGCAGTATTAGGTTTTTACCGGCGGATGTTTTTGGACCGGGTAAAGTGGTTATGTTTGTCGATGTTTTGGACCGCAGTCGCAAGAATTATGTATCGGATTTCCGGGGTCAGCTAAAGACCTATTCAGAGACGCTCAAGAAAAAAACCGGCATTACCGCGTTTGCCGCGGCAGAGGTAGAGGGATTTTTGGTGGATGGAGTTAACGCCGAGCAGGAGTATGACAAAAAAGGATTTAACCTCATTTCCACCGGCGGGTATTATCACTCTCTGCCGCTTGACCGCTTGAAGAAATTTATCGACAGCGCCGCGGAGGCGCACCGCGCCCTGGGCTTCAAGAACGAAAAGGACCATCCGGAAGTAGCCCCTTCCCAGTTTGAGCTCAACTTTTCTTATTCCGACATTGTCCGGGCCGCGGACAATATCCAGCTGTACAAACTGGTTTGCAGGCAGGTTGCGGACAATATGGGCATGACCGCCACATTCCTACCCAAACCCTTCGTAGGTATAAATGGTTCCGGCATGCATACAAACTTTTCCTTGGCAAAGAACGGCAAGAATATTTTTTACAGTAAAGGAGGTAAGGAAGGCTTGTCAGATATCGCTTGGGATTTCCTATCCCGCATCTTAAACCACGCGGGAGAGATATGTCTCACATTCAACCCGAGCGTCAATGCTTATCGCCGACTCGACCCTCATTTTGAGGCGCCGAACCAGATAAAAGTCTCGCCCATAGACCGCGGGTCCATGATTCGCATTCCTGTCGGTAACGAAAAGACCACTCGTATCGAAGTGCGCTCCGTGGCGCCGGATGCGAATCCTTACCTCGTGCTATACACCATCCTCCGGACGGGCATGGAAGGCAAGCCCTTGGTCAAAAACAAAGATAAGCGGGATCGCGTACGTACGCTTCCGGACAATATCAATGACGCCATCAAGCTTTTCAAGTCGAGCGATTTTGTCGGGAAAATCTTGGGCGTTGAGAATCAAGACAAGTATGCCAACTTCAAACAGATGGCCGCGGACCGCAGCCCCAAAGAACTTGGTAAAATTATAAAACCTTCGGAAATAGTTTATCATCACGAAGTCACCAATCAGGTGCTTTGGTATAATTTCTGATTAGTGTTTGTGGCTACAAATAATTTTTTACCGTCGTAAAAAATTTTCGCAGCCCACCCCTCGCGGTTTTGCGTGCTCGCAAAACATCGCTGCGGTCGGCACACAAATAAAAAAGGCAAAGAAGTTTGCCTTTTTTATTTGTGTGCCCTCGAGAGGAGTCGAACCTCTATTACAAGCTTCGGAAGCTTGCGTCCTATCCATTGAACGACGAGAGCAAATAAACGGGTGGACTCACCGGGAATCGGACCCGGGACTCGTCATTGCGAACGACGCGTAATGCCACTTTACTATGAGCCCGCGGCAACAATTAGTATATTTTATTTTAGCCGGAAAGGCAAAACAAAAAGCCGCTAGGAGTTTTTGTTTTGCAACATAGATCTTAACGACTTGGATACCTCACTTTCTATTTTAAAATTGATAAACGGACCCGAGAGTCCGCGTGCGCGCCGGAA